>NZ_JACBXC010001068.1 GCF_013870535.1 Streptomyces phytophilus
GAACAGCGACTCGAACCGCCCCGCCCCCGAGGCCCGGAGCCGCGCCGGTCCCTCCAGGAGCCGGTGACGGGTGATCTTCCCGGAGGCGGTGCGGGGGATCCGCTCGATCTCGTACACCTCCTCGGGCACCTTGAAGTAACTGAGCCGCTCCCGGCACCGGTCGAGCAGCTGCTCCAGGTCGACACCCCGCGGGCCGGGCACGACGAACGCCACGGGCACCTCCCCGAGCACGTCGTGCGGCCTGCCCGCGACCGCGACGTCCGCCACCCCGGGGACCCGCCGCAGCACGTCCTCGACCTCCACGGGGTGGATGTTCTCGCCGCCCCGGATGATCAGCTCCTTGATCCGGCCCGTGACGGTGAAGTAGCCCTCCTCGTCGCGGCGCGCCAGGTCGCCGGTGCGGTACCAGCCGCCCCGCAGCGCGTCCTTCGTCGCTTCCGGCTGGTTGTGGTAGCCGGCCATGACGCTCGGGCCCTTCACCCACACCTCGCCCTCCGCGCCGGTGGCGACGTCCGTGCCTGTCTCCGGGTCGACCAGCCGCACGCCCAGACCCGGCACCGGCACTCCGCAGGAGCCCTCCACCCGGGCGCCCGTCGGCCAGTTGATGGTGATCGAGCCGCAGGTCTCGGTGGATCCGTACGCGTCCAGCAGCGGGGCGTCGAAGGCGCTCTCGAAGGCCCGGCGCAGCGCCGCCGTGGTGATCGCCCCGCCGACCAGGCACATCCGCAGGTGGGGCGCGGAGAAGCCCTGCTCGCGCGCGGCCTGGACGAGGTAGTGGTACATCGTCGGCACGCCGCCGAGGAACGTCGCCTCCTCCTCCCGGATCGCGGCGAGGATCTCGTCGGCTGCCAGCCCGTCGACGATGCGGGCGCTCGCCCCGACGGCGGTGACCGCCAGCACGCAGACGATGTGGGCCAGGCTGTGGAACAGCGGCAGCGGCCACACCACCCGGTCCTCCTCGGACAGGCCGGGGATCGGCACGTAGCAGGCGGCCACGGACCACAGGCAGTTGCGCTGCGTCGACAGCACGCCTTTCGGCCGGCCGGTGGTACCGGAGGTGTAGAGCATCCAGGCCACGTCGTCGAGTCCGAGGTCGTCGCGCGGCGGGGCGGAGGGCGCGGTGCCCGCCAGCGTCTCGTACGAGACGGCGTCGGCCGGCGCGCCGTCCGGCACCGGGCCGCCGCCCGTGACGACGACGCGCAGGTGCGGCCGGTCCTTCGCCAGCGCGGCGAGGAGCCCGGCGCGGGCCGGCTCGGTGATGACGACGCGGGCGCCGCTGTCGTCCAGCAGGTACGCCAACTCGCTCGCCGTGACACGCGGGTTGAGCGGCACGCCCACCGCCGCGGCCCGGGTGATCGCCAGATAGCTCTCCACCACCTCGACCCGGTTGCCGAGGAGGATCGCGGCCCTGTCCCCGGGCTGGAGCCGGAGGTCCGCGAGGTGCCCCGCGAGCCGGCCGGTGCGCTCCTCCAGCTCCGCGTACGTGACGCTCCGGTCCGCGTCGCGGAAGGCGACCTTGGACCCCAGCCGGTCGGCGTGCGCCCGCAGCAGTTCGGGCAGGGGCCGGATCAGCTCGGTACGCAGCATGGCAGAGTTCCTCCGTACGACGGACTCGTGGTGCGGAGGCTCAAGTGTCACGTGGGATCAGTGCGGCGGAACCACTAACGACCCCCCTACACCCTCCCTGTTTCGCTTGCATTCCCGGCCGCGGCGGAGCGTGAATCGCCTTGAATGTGCGGAAGTGCTACTCGCCTCAAGAGGCACCCGTCGGCAAAGGAGCAGCAGTGTCGCACGAAAACACCGCAGCAACCGGAATTACGGGCGGCACCCGGCTCTTTGCGGTGATCGGGGATCCGGTGGCCCAGGTGCGGGCGCCGGAGCTGGTGAACCCTGTTCTGCGCGCGGTGGGGATGGACGCCGTGCTGGTACCGGTGCACGCCCCCGTCGCCCATCTCGCCGACGTCGTACGGGGACTGCAGCGCACCGCGAACCTCGACGGGATCCTCGTCACGGTGCCGCACAAGGACGCCGCCCGGCGGTTCGCCGACGTGCACAGCCCCGCGGTGCGGCTGGCCGCGAGCACCAACGCCATGCGGCGGGAGCCCGACGGCCGGTGGTACGCGGAGAACT
>NZ_JACBXC010001069.1 GCF_013870535.1 Streptomyces phytophilus
GCCGTGGACCACTGCCGCGAGCTCGCCGACCGGCTGCCCGGCACCGTCGACGGCCAGGAGCGCCGCGAGACCGATCCGGTCTCGGCGCTGACCGCCGGGTGGGGTGATCCGGCCGTCGAGCTGCGCTGCGGCGTGCCCAGGCCGGAGGTGCTCACGCCCGGAAGTGAACACTACAACCCCGCCGCGGACTCGGTGAGCGTGAACGGCGTCGACTGGCTGTACGAGAAGCTGGACGACGGGGCCCGCTTCACCACCACGCTGCGGGAGGCGTTCGTGGAGGTCACGGTGCCCGGTGCGTACGCGCCCGAGGTGAACCCGCTGACGGACCTGGCGGACGCGGTGGACAAGGCCGTCCCCGGCACGCTCTGACACAGCGGACCGCGGTGGCCGCCGGGTCCTAGCGCAGGCCCGTCGAGCGGCGCAGCGCCGCCTGGATGAGCCGGTCGACCAGCTCGGGGTAGCTCACGCCGCTCTCCTGCCACATCCGCGGGTACATCGAGATGGGCGTGAAGCCGGGCATCGTGTTGATCTCGTTGATCACGAACCCGCCGCCGTCGGTGCGGAAGAAGTCCGCCCGCACCAGCCCCTCGCAGGAGCACGCCTCGAACGCGGCGACCGCCAGGCGCTGCACCTCGGCGGTCTCCTCCTCGCTCAGCGGCGCCGGCACGATGCCGTCGGCGGAGTCGATGTACTTCGCCTCGAAGTCGTAGAAGTCGTGGCTGGTGGTCGGCGGGATCTCGGCGGGCACGCTGGCCCGCGGCCCGTCCTCGAACTCCAGCACGCCGCACTCGATCTCGCGGCCGGTGACCGCCGCCTCCACGATGATCTTCGGGTCGTGGCGGCGCGCCTCGGCGATCGCGTCCTCCAGCGCGCCGAGTTCGCCGACCTTCGTGATGCCGATGGACGAGCCCGCCCGCGCGGGCTTCACGAACACCGGCCAGCCGTGGTCCGCGGCGAAGTCCACGATCTTCTTGCGGGCCGCCGCGCCCTCCTGCCCGGGTGCGCCCTCGGCCCACTCGCGCGGCCGGATCACCGTGTACGGGCCGACGGGCAGCCCGTACGAGACGAAGACCCGCTTCATGTACTCCTTGTCCATGCCGACCGCGGACGCCAGCACCCCCGAGCCCACGTACGGCACGCCGGACAGGTCGAGCATGCCCTGCAGCGTGCCGTCCTCGCCGTACGGGCCGTGCAGCATCGGGAAGACGACGTCGACCTCGCCGAGCGCCTTGGGCACCTGGCCCGGCTCGGCGTAGACGACCTCGCGGCTGCCCGGGTCGGCGGAGAGCACGACGGCGCCGTCCTCCGCCTCCTCGTCGACGAGTTCCTCCACGCGCGGCACCTGGCGGTCGGCGATGGCCATCCGCGCGGGGTCGTCCGCGGTGAGCGCCCAGCGGCCGTCGGCGGTGATGCCGATGGGCAGCACCTCGTACTTGTTCCGGTCGATGGCGCCCATCACGGCGCCCGCGGTGACCACGGAGATGCCGTGCTCGGAGCTGCGCCCGCCGAAAACGACGGCGACGCGCGGCTTGCGGCCCTGGCGTTCGAAGGAGTGCTCGCTGCTCATCGCTCGCACACTACCCGCTGCGTCCGGGAACGTCAGTGTCCCTCCGCCTTGGCGCTGCGCGACATCAGCTCCTTCAGCGCCACGAGCGGCGGCTTCCCGTCGTGCACGATGCTCACCACGGTTTCGGTGATCGGCATGTCGACCGCGTGCCTGCGGGCCAGATCGAGCACCGACTCGCAGGACTTGACGCCCTCGGCGGTCTGCCTGGTGGCGGCGATGGTCTCGGCCAGGGTCATGCCGCGGCCGAGGTTGGTGCCGAAGGTGTGATTGCGGGACAGCGGCGAGGAGCAGGTGGCGACGAGGTCGCCCATGCCGGCCAGGCCGGCGAAGGTGCGCGGGTCGGCGCCCAGCGCGCTGCCGAGGCGGGCGGTCTCGGCCAGGCCGCGGGTGATGAGCGACGCCTTGGCGTTGTCGCCGAGGCCCATGCCGTCGGCGATGCCGACGGCCAGCCCGATGACGTTCTTGACGGCGCCGCCGAGTTCGCAGCCGACGACGTCGGTGTTGGTGTACGGGCGGAAGTACGGGGTGTGGCAGGCGGTCTGCAGCCGCCGGGCCACCGCCTC
>NZ_JACBXC010000107.1 GCF_013870535.1 Streptomyces phytophilus
CCGTGGCGCTCGCGGCCCGGCTGCGCGCGGCGACCTGCGAGATCTACACCGACGTGGACGGCGTGTTCAGCGCCGACCCCCGCGTGCTGCCCGCCGCCCGCTGCCTGCCGTGGGTCGACCCCGTGGTGATGGCGGAGATGGCGTTCGCGGGCGCCCGTGTCCTGCACACCCGCTGCATCGAGCTGGCCGCCATGGAAGGGGTCGAAGTGCGCGTGAGGAACGTGTCGTCGCAGGCGCCCGGGACGACGGTCGCCGAGCGGCAGGACGACCGCCCGCTGGAGACCCGGCGGGCGGTCGTCGCGGTCACCCACGACACCGACGTCGCCCGGGTGCTCGTGCACTGCCGGGACAGCCGGCGCGACCTGGCGCCCGACGTGTTCGAGGTGCTCGCCGCCCGGGGGACCGTGGTGGACCTGGTGGCGAGGTCCGGACCGTACGAGAACGAGTTCCGCATGGGCTTCACCATCCGCCGCAGCGAGGCCGACCGGGTACGCGACGCGCTGCACGTGGTCGCCGCCTCCTTCGGCGGCGGCGTGCACTTCGACACGGACGCCGGCAAGGTCTCCGTGGTCGGGATGGGCCTGCTCAGCCGTCCCGAGTACGCGGCCCGGCTGATGGCCGCGCTGGCCGCCGCCGGGATCCCGACGAGCTGGATCTCCACCTCCCAGACGCGGCTGTCCGTGATCGTGCCGCGGGAGCGCACCGTCGACGCCGTCGAGACCCTGCACCGCGAGTTCGACCTCGGCGGACCGCCGCCGGAGGGCGCCGCGGCACCCGGCCGCTCCGCCACCGTTTGAGAGAGGCAGGACACAAGTGGCTGTACTCAACGCTTCGTTCGGCCGCGGGCTGCGCCTGCGACGCCTCTTCCGGCAGGGCGACGGGCGCCTGCTCGTCGTCCCCCTCGACCACTCGGTCACCGACGGGCCGCTGCGCACCGGCGAGCTGGACGCGCTGCTGGGCGAGCTGGCCGGCACCGGCGTCGACGCCGTCGTGCTGCACAAGGGCACGCTGCGCCACCTCGACCACGGCTGGTTCGGCGGCATGTCGCTGATCCTCCATCTGAACGCGAGCACCCGGCACGCCCCGGACCCGGACGCCAAGTACCTGGTGGCGCACGTCGAGGAGGCGCTGCGGGCGGGCGCCGACGCCGTCAGCGTGCACGTCAACCTCGGCTCCCGCCAGGAGGCCCGGCAGGTCGCCGACCTGGCCGCCGTGGCGGGGGAGTGCGACCGCTGGAACGTACCGCTGCTGGCCATGGTCTACGCGCGCGGCCCGGAGATCCCCGACTCGCACGCGCCCGAACTCGTCGCGCACGCCGCGCTGCTCGCCGCCGACCTCGGCGCCGACGTCGTCAAGACCGACTACGCCGGCACGCCCGAGGAGATGGCCGACGTCGTACGGGCCTGCCCGATCCCCGTGATCGTGGCCGGCGGCCCGCGCGCGGCCGACTCCGACGCCGTCCTGTCGTTCGTCTCCGACGCGCTGCGCGGCGGCGCCGCCGGGGTGGCGATGGGGCGCAACGTCTTCCAGGCCGAGAAGCCCGGGCGGATGGCCGCGTCGATCGCCCGCCTCGTGCACGCACCCGGCCACGAGCCGGGCCGTACCGGCGTCGACAACCGCCTCGCCCTCACCACCTGACGCCCCGCCCGATCCCCGCCGACGTCCTGCTCTGAGGAGAGATCCGTGAAGCTGTGCTGGCTCGACATCCGTGCCGCCGACGGGGCCAAGGAGGCCATCGTCGAAGAAGCCGTCCACCAGCGGGTCGACGCCATCGTGGCGGCCGACCCCGCCGACCTGGAGCCGCTGCCGCCGACGGTGAAGAGGGTCCTCTTCCCGCTCGGCCGGCCGCTGCCGGAGAAGCTGGAGCCCGCCGACCTCGTCATCGTCGACCCGGCCCGCCACGGCGACCCCGCGGAACTGGCGCTGGCGCACGCCGGCGTGGAGTTCGGCCGCTACGTCGAGATCACCGACGCCGAGAGCCTGGAGGACGCCTGCCGCGCCGCGCGCCACGACCGGTGGAGCCTGCTGGACTTCCGCGACCCCACCAAGATCCCGCTGGAGATCGTGCTCGCCGCCGCGGCCGGGGCCGAGGGCAGCATCGTCACCCGGGTCGCCGACGTGGAGGAGGCGGAGATCGTCTTCGGCGTCCTCGAACACGGCTCCGACGGCGTGATGCTCGCGCCCCGCGCCGTCGGCGAGGCCACCGACCTGAGGGCCGCCGCGGTCACCCAGGCCGCGGACCTGTCGCTGGTGGAGCTGGAGGTCACCGGCATCCGCCGGGTCGGCATGGGCGAGCGGGCGTGCGTCGACACCTGCACCAACTTCCGCCTGGACGAGGGCATCCTCGTCGGCTCGCACTCCACCGGCATGATCCTGTGCTGCAGCGAGACCCACCCGCTGCCGTACATGCCGACCCGCCCGTTCCGCGTCAACGCCGGTGCGCTGCACTCGTACACGCTCTCCGCCGAGGGCCGCACCAACTACCTCAGCGAGCTGTCCTCCGGCGGCAAGGTGCTCGCCGTCGACTCCGCGGGCAAGTCCCGCGTCGTCACCGTGGGCCGGGTCAAGATCGAGACCCGGCCGCTGCTCGCGATCGACGCGATCGCGCCGTCCGGGGTGACGGTCAACCTCATCGTCCAGGACGACTGGCACGTGCGGGTCCTCGGACCCGGCGGCGAGGTGCTCAACGTCACCGACCTGACCGCCGGCACGAAGGTGCTCGGCTACCTGCCCGTCGAGCAACGGCACGTCGGCTACCCCATCGACGAGTTCTGCATCGAGAAGTGAGCGGGGCCGCGATGACCGCGCAGCCCGTGCTGGACTTCCATGTACGCCTCGCGCCCCGGCCCGGCGCCGCCGCGCGGCTGCTGGCGGCGCTGGACGGCTGCGGCGTGGCGCGCGCGGTGGTCTGCGCCGGCGGCACGATCGACCTCGACACGCTCGCCCGCCAGCTCGTCGACGGCGGGCACGTCGAGACCGACCCCGACAACGACGCCGTCCTGGCAGCCTGCACGGACGCCAATGGGGGCACCCCCGCCAGTGAGGGCGTAGCCGGTGGGGGAGGGGGCACCCCCGCCAGTGAGGGCGTAGCCGGTGGGGGAGGGGGCACCCCCGCCAGTGAGGGCGTAGCCGGTGGGGGAGGGGGCACCCCCGCCGGTGGGGGCGTAGCCGGTGGGGGAGGGCGGCTGGTGCCGTTCTGGTTCGCCAACCCGCACCGCCCGCCCGGCGCGTACCGCGAGCGGGCGGCGGAGTTCCGCGGTCTGGAGGTCTCGCCCGCGGTGCACGGCGTCGCGCTCACCGACCCGCGCGTCAGCGCGCTGGTTCAGGTCGCCGCCGACAGTGGCCACCCCGTCTACACCGTCTGCCTCGCCCGCCCCGGCGCGGGCGTTGCCGACCTCGTCACCCTGGCCCGCCGCTTCCCGCAGACGGACTTCGTCCTCGGGCACAGCGGCATCGGCAACATCGACTTCCACGCCCTCGCCCTGATCCGCGACCGGCCCAACATCTCGCTGGAGACCTCCGGCGGCTACACGTGCGTGGCCGAGGCGGCGATCGACCGGCTGGGCGCCGCGCGGGTCGTCTTCGGATCCGAGTACCCGCTCCAGCACCCGGCCGTGGAACTCGCCAAGTTCACGGCGATCGGCACCCCGCCCGCGCAGTGGCGGCAGATCGCCTGGGAGAACGCACACCGACTACTGGGGGAGGAGAAACCGTGACCGACACATCGGCGCGCCTGCCGCACATCGGCCAGTGGAACAGCCCCGGAGAACTGCTCGGGCTGCAGGAGAAGCAGCTCCCGCAGACCGTCGCCTGGGCCGCCCGCTCACCCTTCTACCGGCCCCGGCTGGCCACCGCCACCGCCCTGCCCGCGACCGCCGCCGACCTCCGGGGACTGCCGCTGACGACCAAGCAGGACCTGCGGGACAACTACCCGTACGGCATGCTCGGCGTCCCGAAGGAACGCCTGGCGACCTACCACGAGTCGAGCGGCACCGCCGGCCGGCCCACGCCCTCGTACTACACCCAGGAGGACTGGCTCGACCTCGCCGAGCGCTTCGCCCGCAAGTGGATCGGCATCTCGGCCGCGGACGTCTTCCTGGTGCGCACCCCGTACGCGCTGCTGCTCACCGGCCACCTCGCGCACGCCGCCGCCCGGCTGCACGGCGCCACCGTCGTGCCCGGCGACAACCGGTCGCTGGCCATGCCGTACGCCCGCGTCGTACGCACCCTGCACGACCTGGACGTCACCCTCACCTGGTCGGTGCCGACCGAGTGCCTCATCTGGGCCGCCGCCGCGACCGCCGCCGGCCACCGACCCGGCGCCGACTTCCCCGCGCTGCGCGCGCTGTTCGTCGGCGGCGAGCCGCTGACGGACGCCCGCCGCCGGCGGATCAGCAGGCTGTGGGGGGTGCCGGTGATCGAGGAGTACGGCTCCACGGAGACCGGCAGCCTCGCCGGGGAGTGCGAGCACGGGCGCATGCACCTGTGGGCCGACCGGGCGCTGTTCGAGGTGTACGACCCGCGGACCGGGACCGTCGCCGCCGAGGGCGCGGGGCAGCTCGTCGTCACCCCGCTGTACCGCGAGGCGATGCCGCTGCTGCGCTACAACCTGGAGGACGACGTCGAGGTCTCGTACGACGACTGCGACTGCGGCTGGCAGCTGCCCACCGTCCGCGTCCTGGGCCGCGCGGCCTTCGGCCACCGGGTCGGCGACGCGCAGATCACCCAGCACCGGCTGGAGGAGGTCGTCTTCTCCCTCCCCGACGCCTACCGGGTGTACTTCTGGCGCGCCCGCGCCGAAGTGGTCTCGCTGCGCGTCGAGATCGAGGTGCCCCCGGAGCACCGCGCGGCCGCGGAGGCGGCGCTCACGGCCGCCGTGCGCGCCGAGTTCGGCGTCGACGCCGACGTCACCGGGCTGCCGCCGGGATCGCTGATCCCGCGCGACGCGCTCACGAACATGCCCGACGTGGTCAAGCCGCGCAGCCTGTTCGGCCCCGACGAGAACTGGAGCAAAGCGCTCCTCTACTACTGAGGTGGAAGCCATGTCGCAGATGAGGGTGGCCGTCGTCGGCGCCGGGATCGCCGGCCTCGCCTTCGCCGCCGCGCTGCGCCGCGGCGGGGCGGACTGCCACGTCTACGAGCAGGCGGAGCAACTTGCCGAAGTGGGCGCGGGGGTGCAGGTGGCGCCCAACGCGACCCGGCTCCTCGACCGCCTGGGCCTCGGCGGCAGGCTGCGCGCCGCCGCGGTCGCCCCGGAGGCGATCGAGATGCGGCGCTGGGACGACGGCCTGCTGCTCCAGCGCACCCCGCTGGGCGACAAGTGCCTGCGCCGCTTCGGCGCGCCGTACTACACCGTGCACCGCGCCGACCTGCACGCCGCGCTGCCGTCCGCGCTGCCGCCGGACCGGCTGCACCTGGGCGCCCGCCTCGTCGCCGTCACGCAGGACGAGGCGGAGGCGCGGCTGCACCTGGCCGACGGGCGGACGGTCGCGGCGGACGCGGTGGTGGGCGCGGACGGCATCCACTCGGCGGTCCGCGAGTGGTTCGTCGCCGACTGGCCCCGCTACTCGGGACAGACGATCTACCGCGGCCTCGTGCCGGCCGAGCGGGTGCCCCACCTGCTCGACGAGCCGCGGGTGCGGCTGTGGTTCGGGCCGGAGCAGCACTGCGTGTGCTACCCCGTCTCGGGCGGCCGGCAGATCAGCTTCGGCGCCACCGTCCCGGCCGCCGCCTGGGAGGTGGAGTCGTGGTCGGCGCGCGGCGACGCCGAGGGGCTGCGGGCCGCGTACAAGGGCTGGCACGAGGACGTCGTCCGGCTGCTGGACGCGGCGCAGGGCGTCAGCAGATGGGCGCTGCACGACCGCGACAGCATCGACCGGCTGGGCTGGGGCCGGGTGGCCGTCATCGGCGACGCCGCCCACCCGATGCTCCCGTTCCAGGCGCAGGGAGCGAACCAGGCGATCGAGGACGCCGTCGTCCTCGCCCGCTGCCTCGCCGACGCCGGCCCGGCCGCCGGCCGGGACGACGTGCGGGCCTCCGTGCACCGCTACGAGCGGATCCGCCTGCCCCGTACGACCCGGATCCAGCGCCGGTCCCGCGCCAACTCCGAGACCTTCCACCTCGCCGACGGTGCCGCGCAGCGGCGCCGCGACGCGGGCGCTCTCGCGGAACCAGGGCTGGACCGGCACCAGTGGCTGTTCGGCTACGACGCCGAGCAGGCAGTCGCCATGACCGGCAGGAGCTGATGATGGAACTGACCGGAATCGAGTCGGCCGTCGCCCTGGTCACCGGCGCGGCACAAGGCATCGGCGCCGCCGTGGCCACGACCCTGGCCGGGGCCGGCGCGCACGTCGCGGCGGCCGACCGCAACGAGGAGAAGCTCGCCACCGTCGTCGACAAGCTGGCGGCCGAGGGCGTGCAGGCGCGCGGCTACGTCCTCGACGTGTGCGACAGCGCGGCGGTGGACGCGGCGGTCGCGCGCGTCGA
Organism: Streptomyces phytophilus; assembly: GCF_013870535.1. Taxonomy (GTDB): domain Bacteria; phylum Actinomycetota; class Actinomycetes; order Streptomycetales; family Streptomycetaceae; genus Streptomyces; species Streptomyces phytophilus. The sequence continues at coordinate 6,487 of NZ_JACBXC010000107.1, forward strand.
GGAGGAGCTGGGGCCCGTCGGCATCCTCGTCAACGCCGCCGGCGTCATGCACACCGGCCGCGTCGTCGAACTCCGCGACCGGCAGTGGGCCGAGACCCTCGCGGTCAACGCCGGCGGGGTGTTCCACGTCTCGCGCGCGGTGGCGCGGCGCATGATCCGCCACGGGCGGGGCGCGATCGTCACCGTGGCGTCGAACGCCGCCGGCGTGCCTCGTACCGAGATGGCCGCGTACGCCGCCTCCAAGGCCGCCTCCGCCCAGTTCACCCGCTGCCTGGGCCTGGAGCTGTCGGACTACGGCATCAGGTGCAACGTCGTCTCGCCCGGCTCGACGGACACCCCCATGCTGCGCGCCATGCACGAGGACGACCCGGAGCTGCGGGAGGTCGTCGAGGGCATGCCGGCCGAGTACCGGGTGGGCATCCCGCTGCACAAGCTCGCCCAGCCGCGCGACGTCGCCGAGGCCGTCGCGTACCTGGTGTCCGACCAGGCGGGCCACGTCACGATGCACGACTTGTACGTGGACGGCGGCGCCTCCCTGCACGTATGACGCCGCCGGCCCCGAGGACCCGAGGACCCGAGGAAGGGAACACCACCGTGTCGGATCGCACTCACGTCGTCGTCATAGGCGGCACGTCGGGCATAGGGCGGCACTTCGCCCAGACCTGCGCCGACCGCGGCAGCGACGTCGTCGTCACCGGCCGCGACGAGGACCGCACCAAGGCCGCCGCCCACGAGATCGGCGGCCGCACCCGCGGGCTCGCGCTCGACCTGGCGGACCCCGAGGCCGCCATCGCCGCGCTGGCCGGTGTCGAGCGCGTCGACCACCTGGTGCTCACGGCGCTGGACCGGGACCAGAACACCGTGCGCGACTACCGCCCCGACGCCGCCACCCGGCTGCTGACCGTCAAGCTCACCGGCTACACCGCCGTCCTGCACGCGCTCGCCCCCAAGATGCCCGGCCACGGCGCCGCCGTCCTGCTCGGCGGCCTGGCCAGCCACCGCCCGTACCCGGGCTCCACCACCGTGACCACCGCCAACGGCGGCATCGCCGCGCTGGTGCGGACCCTGGCGTTCGAGCTGTCGCCGATCCGCGTCAACGCCCTGCACCCGAGCATCGTCGCCGACACCCCGTTCTGGAGCGACAAGCCGGCCGCGCGCGCCGCCGCGGAGGAAAAGGCGCTCACCAAGCGGCCGGTGACGATGCGCGACTGCACCCACGCCCTCACGTTCCTGCTGGAGAACCGCGCGATCAACGGCGTCAACCTGAACATCGACGGCGGCGACGTCCTCATCTGACGACGCCTCTCCCGTATTTCGGAAAGTCCCCCGATCACGTGAATCCCCGGCGCGGTCACGCCAATTCCACGGCCGCGCCGGAAGACCGCGTGAATGGGTCATGTGCGCGAGCACGCGGGACCCGAGACTGCACTGTGACCGCCACGTCCGGACGTCCTCGTCCAGACGTCCCTGTCAAGGAGGTGTCATGAGTTCGACGGACTCGCCGGCGGGCGGCGACCGCTATGTCGCCGTACACGGCAGCGCCGGGTTCAAAACCCTGCAGCGCAAGACGAATTCGTTTCTCATCCGGGCGAGCGTCCTCTTCTTCGGATGGTGGTTCATCGGGACGTCGCTGGCCGCCTTCGCCCCCGGGTTCTTCCGGCAGGAGATAGCCGGTCCTGTCAACGTCGGCCTGTTGTTCATGTTCCTGACGTTCGTCGTCGTCGTGACGGTCTGCGCCAGTTATCTGCGTTATGCCGCGAACCGGCTCGACCCCTTGACCGACCAGGTCCGGGCGGAACTGGAAGGAGAGCCGCGATGAGCACGATCCTCGCCGACCCGCCGCCGCCCATCGACAACACCTGGGCGGCGCCGGGGATCGCGATACCGGCGACGATAGCCGTCGCCGTCGCCGTGTACTTCGTCGTCAGGTCGGTACGCGACAGCGTGCGTACCCCCGACGACTTCCTCGTCGCGAACCGGCGGATAGGGCCCGTACAGAACGCCGTCGCGCTGGCCTCCGCGCCGCTCATGTACTCCACCCTGTTCATCATCACCGGGCATATCGCGCTCAACGGCTACGACGCCGCGATGCTGCTGACCGCGTTCACCACGTCGATGGTGCTCGGCGTGCTCCTCTTCGCCTCGCCCATACGCAACCTCGGCGGATACAGCCTCGGCGACATCTTCGCGATGCGCGCGGAGGAGCGCAGCGCACGCAAGGCGGCGGCGGTCGTCACGCTGCTGATCTACGGGATGTTCACGATCATCAGCCTCGCGGCGATCGCCTTCATCTTCAACCGCTGGTTCGGCCTGGACAACGTCGCCGGACTGGGCGCGTCGGTCCTCGTCGTGGGCCTGGTCACCGTCATGTACGCGTATATGGCCGGCATGACGGGCGTCACCCGGCTGCTGGTGTTCAAGGCGATCCTCACGCTCACCGTGGTGCTGGTGCTGACCCTCCTGGTGCTGGCGGAGTTCAACCTGAACATCTTCGACATCCTCGACAGGGCCGAGGCCAACCGCAAGGACGTGCCCGCCGGCTACGACCTGCTCGGCCCCGGGCGCGAGTTCGGCGAGGGCCAGCACCGGCTGGTCCACCTCTCCAAGCTCTTCTGCGTCGCCGTCGGCGTCGCCGCCATCCCGTTCCTGTTCATGCGGAACTTCGCCACCACCGGCGGCAAGGCCGCCCGCCGCTCCGCCGGCTGGGCGTCGATGATCGTCGTCGGCATCTACCTGTGCATGGCCCTCGTCGGCTTCGCCTCCGTGGCGGTGCTCGGCCCCGAGCGGATCGGCGTGATCAAGGCCCACCGCGACATCAGCCTGCCCAAGCTCGTGGACGAGCTGGGCGGACAGGTGATGGTCGGCGTGCTCGCGCCGATCGCCCTGCTGACGATCGTCGGCGTCTACGCGGCCCTGCTCATCAACGCCGTCACCTGCGTCACCAAGGACCTCAACGTCGTACGCGGCCGCACGCCGGGCCCGGCCGACCAGCTGAAGGACATCCGCCGCAACACCCTGCGGATCGGCATCGGCTCCGTGCTCGTCGGCGTCGCGATGCTGCCGGTGCGCACCCACATCTTCATCCCGACCTCCATCGACCTGGCCGGCACCGCGATCCTCCCGGCCGTCGTCTACGCCCTGTTCTGGCGCCGGTTCAACACCGCCGGGCTGAAGTGGATCGTCTACGGCGGCACGGCCCTGCTGTTCTTCCTGGTGGTCTTCTCCAACGGCGTGACCGGCCCGGAGGACGCCATCTTCCCCGGCCACGACATCAAGTTCATCGACATCGAACCCGGTCTGATCACCGTGCCGGCCGGCTTCCTGCTCGGCTGGCTCGGGAGCCTCAGCAGCAAGGAGCGCGACGACGCGGCCTTCGCCGAGATGCAGGT
>NZ_JACBXC010001070.1 GCF_013870535.1 Streptomyces phytophilus
TTCACCAGCCGGGTCGTGGCGCGCTCCGGACAGCCGGTGGCCGGTACGTCGTACACCTGGCACCCCGCGCCGGACGGCGGCGCCTGCTTCGCGGACGGCGACGGCTGGATCTACGTCTCCAACTCCGAGGTCACCCCCTCCGGCGGCGCCGGCTCGATCCGCTTCACCGCCGCCGGCGAGGTGGCGGGCGCGTACCGCATCCTGTCCGGGACGCGGCAGAACTGCGCGGGCGGCAGGACGCCGTGGGACACCTGGCTGTCCTGCGAGGAGGTCGACCGCGGCTACGTCTACGAGACCGACCCGTGGGGCGCGAAGGCCGCCGTACGGCGCGACGCGATGGGCCGCTTCAAGCACGAGGCGGCGGCAGCCGACCCGGAGCGGCAGGTCGTCTACCTCACCGAGGACGTCTCCGACGGCTGCTTCTACCGCTTCCGGCCCACCGCGTGGGGCTCGCTCTCCGCCGGTGTCCTGGAGGTGCTGCGGATGGGACCGGGCACCTCGGGCCCGGTGACGTGGGCGCCGGTGCCGGACCCGAGCGGCGCGGCGGCGGCGACGCGGAACCAGGTGGCGGGCGCCAAGCGGTTCGACGGCGGCGAGGGCTGCCACTACGACGGCGGTATCTGCTGGTTCACGACGAAGGGCGACGGCCGCGTCTGGCGGTACGACGCGGCGGCGCAGACCCTGGAGCTGGCGTACGACGACTCCCTCGTCTCCGGCACCGCCCCGCTCACCGGCGTCGACAACGTCACCGGCAGCCGCTCCGGCGACCTCTACGTCGCCGAGGACGGCGGCGACATGGAGATCTGCCTCATCACCCCGGACGACGTCGTCGCCCCGTTCCTGCGCGTCGAAGGGCAGGGCGGCTCGGAGATCACCGGCCCGGCCTTCACCCCGGACGGCACGCGGCTGTACTTCTCCAGCCAGCGCGGTACGTCGGGCAGTTCCTCGGGCGGCATCACGTACGAAATAGCGGGCCCGTTCCGCACGTGAGCGCGCGCACCCCCGTCAGCGGGGGTTCTGCCACAGCCGTACGGCGCGGTCCTTGCGGTCGGCGCCCGCGATCAGCTTCCCGTCCGGGCTGAACGTCACCTCCTCGATCAGGCCCTTCCCCTTCCCGTCCTCCTCGCCGCTCACCAGCCGCGCGCTCGGCTTGCCGCGGGCCACGTTCCACAGCAGCACGCCGCCGCCGCTCTCCGAGGTGGTGGCGAGCGTCTTCCCGTCGGGGCTGAACTCCAGGTCGGCGACGGCGGGGAGGTACTCGTCGCGCAGGGTCGCCTTCTTCCGCCCCTTGGCCGCGTCCCACAGCTGCACCTCGCCGTCGGGGTAGCCGACGGCGAGGGTCCTGCTGTCCGGGCCGAAGGCCACGGCCGTCGCGTTCCAGGGCTGGTCGAGGACCCTGGCCGGGTCGCCCTGGCCGTACGGCTGGGGGTCGCGGCCGGCGACGTCCCAGAGCTGGGTCGTGTCGTTCCGGCCGGAGTTGCTCTCGGAGTCGTCGCCCACGGAGGCCAGCGTCCTGCCGTCCGGGCTGAACGCGATGGCCGTGACGTCGTGCTCGTGGTCGAAGTACGCGGCGATGTCGTCGCCGCGCTCGGCGGGGTCGAACAGGAACACCGCGCCCGTCCTGCTGCCGATGGCGAGCAGCTTACCGTCCGGGGAGAACGCCACGCTCTCGCCGCCCATGTGCAGGTAGTTGAGCCACCGCCGCCCGGCCACGTCGTACAGGCCGGTCCCGCCGGTGGCGGTGCCGGTGGCGAGCAGCTTGCCGTCGGGGCTGAACTCGACGCCGACCACCCCGGGCACGTAGTTGCTGACGGTGTTCTTCTGGGTGACCGCGTTGCTCTGCTTGCGGCCGGCGACGTCCCAGAACCGGATCCTGCCGTCGTCGCCGCCGGTGACGAGCGTCCTGCCGTCGGGGCTGAAGTCGATGCCGTCGGGGCCGGGGGCGCGGGCGGGGAAGGCGAGGCTGCCGGTGGGCTCGTACGTCTTGTACGGCGCCTGCGGCTGCTGCTGCTGCCGGTCGGAGCCGGACGAGGGCAGGAAGACGGCGACCAGGACGATGACGAGGATGACGGCGCCGACCCCGCCGAACAGCAGGGCCAGGGACGCGGGGCCACTGCGGGCGCCGGGGTC
>NZ_JACBXC010001071.1 GCF_013870535.1 Streptomyces phytophilus
GGTCGGCGCCCGCCGCCGGGCAGTGCCGCCGGGCAGCGCTCTACGCGCGTAGGATGGCCCAAATCGTGACCGGAAAGGGGTGCCGCATGGCGGACGACAACGGAAGGGCCGCGGCCGTGCCGGACGCGGCGCGGATTCGGCGGGCGCCCAAGGTGCTGCTCCACGACCACCTAGACGGCGGCCTCCGCCCCGCCACCGTCGTCGACATCGCCCGCGAGACCGGCTACTCCGGGCTGCCCGAGAGCGACCCCGTGCGGCTGGGCGCCTGGTTCCGCGAGGCCGCCGACTCCGGGTCCCTGGAGCGCTACCTGGAGACCTTCGCCCACACCTGCGCCGTGATGCAGACCCGCGACGCCCTGGTGCGGGTCGCCGCCGAGTGCGCCGAGGACCTCGCCGCCGACGGCGTCGTCTACGCGGAGGTGCGCTACGCCCCCGAGCAGCACCTCCAGGGCGGGCTGAGCCTGGAGCAGGTCGTGGAGGCCGTCAACGAGGGCTTCCGCGAGGGCGAGCGGCGCGCGCACGCCGCCGGGCACCGCATCCGCATCGGCGCGCTGCTCACCGCCATGCGGCACGCCGCCCGCTCGCTGGAGATCGCCGAACTCGCCAACCGCTACCGCGACCTCGGCGTCGTCGGCTTCGACATCGCCGGCGCCGAGGCCGGCTTCCCGCCCACCCGCCACCTCGACGCCTTCGAGTACCTGAAGCGCGAGAACAACCACTTCACCATCCACGCCGGCGAGGCGTTCGGCCTGCCGTCGATCTGGCAGGCGCTGCAGTGGTGCGGCGCCGACCGGCTCGGCCACGGCGTACGGATCATCGACGACATCCACGTCGCCGAGGACGGCACCGTCAAGCTCGGCCGGCTGGCGGCGTACGTGCGCGACAAGCGGATCCCGCTGGAGCTGTGCCCGACGTCCAACCTCCAGACCGGTGCCGCCTCCTCGTACGCCGAGCACCCCATCGGGCTGCTGCGCCGGCTCTACTTCCGCGCCACGGTCAACACCGACAACCGGCTCATGAGCGGTACGAGCATGAGCCGCGAGTTCGAGGAGCTGGTGCGTACGTTCCACTACACGCTGGACGACATGCAGTGGTTCACCGTCAACGCCATGAAGTCGGCTTTCATCCCTTTCGATGAAAGACTGGCGATGATCAACGAGGTCATCAAGCCCGGATACGCCGGGCTGAAGTCGGAGTGGCTCTTTCGCTGACCGGCTCCGACCTGCGATTTCAGGTGCCCGCCGGGTCGGTTGGCGATGGTCCTACGATCCGCGGATGGGGCCGTACGGGCCAATTTCCGCCCCGGCGGGGCGGTCTTTGCCGCGGCGATATCCGGCTGGCTAGGTTTCTCTTTGCCGCTCGATATCCGCAAGGACGAGGACCTGAATTCCATGAAGACCCGCAAGATCTTCGGTACCGCACTGCTCGGCGCCGCTTTCGCCGCCGCCGCGGCGGGCACCGCCTCCGCCGCGCCCGTCCCCGGCCTGCCCGACCCGGTCGGTCAGGTGACCTCTCCGCTGGAGTCGGTCACCGGCTCGAATCTGGCGAGCAACAACGGCACCCCGGCCGCCGCCCCCAACGGTGCCGCCAACGCCCAGCCGCCGGGCCTCGGTCAGCTCGGTGTGCTGACCAGCGTGGTACCCCTCGGGGCCCTCCCCGTCGGCGCCCTGCCGCTCTGACGCCCGTACGCACACGGCCGGGGCCGGCATCCGCAGCGGATGCCGGCCCCGGTTCCGTATCGTCGGGGGCCGCCCTCACCAGGCGGGGCTGTGTACCTTCTCCTCGGTGGGCATCATCACCCACAGCGCCAGGTAGAGCAGGAACTGCGGTCCCGGCAGCAGGCAGGACACCACGAAGACGGTCCGGACGGTGGTGGGGGTCGTATCGAAGCGCCGGGCCAGGCCCGCGCACACCCCGGCGATCATCCGGCCCTCGCGCGGTCTCGTCGGCATGGCCATGGCTGCGTCACTCCTCGGGTCGGCGTTCGCGGCCCGCCGTCGGGTGGGCTACTGATTCCACCGTAGGCACACAAGCCGGACGAAACGTCGCCCTACGGGGCGATCTCGACCCTGGTGATTCTCGGGGTCGGGCCCTGAGCCGTCCCGCCCCCCGTCCCGCCCCCGG
>NZ_JACBXC010001072.1 GCF_013870535.1 Streptomyces phytophilus
GCCCCTCGCGCAGCCGGCGGAGGATCGCGGTCAGCAGCCGCGACACGTGCATCTGCGAGATGCCCAGCTCGGCGCCGATCTCGCTCTGCGTCATCTCGGCGCCGAACCGCAGGTCCAGCACCTTCCGGTCCCGCTCGGGCAGCGCCTCGACCAGCGGCTTGAGCGACACCAGGTTCTCGACCTTCTCCAGGTCCGGATCCGGCGCCCCGGTGCGCCGCGCGAGGAAGGACTCGCCCTCCTCGTCGGCGGCGTGGTAGTCGAGCGAGGACGTCTTGTACGCGTTGGCGGCGACCAGCCCCTCGACGACCTCGTCCTCGCCGAGCCCGGTCTGCTCCGCCAGCTCCGCGACGCTCGGGGCGCGGCCGAGGCTCTGCTCCAGCCGCGAGCCGGCCTTCGCCAGCGTCAGCCGCCGCTCCTGCATCCGCCGCGGCACGCGCACCGCCCAGGAGGTGTCGCGGAAGTGGCGCTTGATCTCACCCACGATCGTCGGCAGCGCGAACGTGGGGAACTCGGTGCCCTCGCCGAGGTCGTAGCGGTTGATCGCCTTGATGAGGCCGACGGTGCCGACCTGCACGACGTCCTCGCGGGACTCGCTGCGCAGCCGGAAGCGGCTGACGGCGTAACGGACGAGCGCGAGGTTCAGCTCGACGAGGGTGTTGCGGACGTACGAGTACGCGTGCGTGCCCTCCTCCAGCTCCGCCAGCCGGGCGAAGAGGACCCGGGACAGGGCCCGCGCGTCGGCGGTGCTCGCCTCGCGCAGCTCCGGCAGCGGCGGCAGGTCCAGGCCGGCGAGCGGGTCGGCGTCCGGGCCCGCGGCGGAGCCGGTGCCGGGCCCTCGGTCGTGCGTCGCGATTGTCGTCATGGTGTCCCCCTGATGTGGACTTCTGCTCGACAGGCGTTGTGTGCAGCTACCCGTCATCACGGCGGCTATACCTGACCGTTACTTTGCGCCCGTAATCAACGTGACCCGACAACACCCCTTCCAGCTCGTATTTCTGCCTGCCCCTCGGCCATTTGCAGCACGCCGGAACCGGCTACGGCGCAGGGGGGCGCGCGACCCCCGGTACCACGCCCGGGGGCCAGCTCGCCCGCAGCGGCTCCGGCACGTGCTCCAGCGCCTCCCGCACGCTGCCGTACGTGGCGATCACGTCGGTGCTGCCCGTCTGCTCCAGCAGGTACGTCACCCGCCGGCCGACGGCGGCGAGCAGCAGCTCGCCGCCCTGCCGGCGCAGCAGCCAGCGCACGGCGAAGAGGCAGTTGAGGCCGCGGGAGTCGCAGAAGGTGAGCGTGGTCAGGTCGAGGACGACGTAGCGGTGCCCGGAGTCCACGGACGCCCCGACGGTGTCGAGGAACAGCCGCTCGCCGCCGTGGTCCAGCTCGCCGCCGACGCGGATCACCGCGCACTCCTTGCTGGAGCTGAGCACCTCCAGCGTCAGCCGGGCTGCTCGCATCGGCCCTCCCTGCGTCGCGCGGCGGACAGTACCGGCTCAGTTCACCACCGCTTGACCGCCCTGGCCGCCACGTGTCCGATCATGAGGTACACGACGGCGGCGATCCCGTAGTTGAGCATCACGCGCCACCAGTCGGGATCGACGGTGAACATGTCGCGGGACCAGCCGGCCAGCCAGCCGGCGAGGTCGTGCACGAAGTCCACGAAGTCGTTCGTGCGGTTCGCGTCCAGGATGAAGAGGAGGATCCAGAGCCCGATCACGAACGCTGCCAGATCCGCTATCGCGACGAGTACCGCCGCCGCACTGGGTCTGCTTCTGTTCGACATGGACGGCGTCTTGCCAGGTAACGAATCGGTAAACCACGCCGGGGTGCCGGGCCTTCGGCCGCGTACGCCACGGGCCGATCCGGCCGTACGCCACCGGCATGGCGGGGCGGGGCGCGGGCCGCGGCGCCGTGACAATGCCGCCATGAGCGTCGCCGTCTGCCTCTTCACCTCCGACCTGCGGCTGCACGACAACCCCGCGCTGCACGCCGCCGTACGGGCCGCCGACGAGGTCGTGCCGCTGTTCGTGGCGGACGACGCCCTCGCCCGCACCGGCTTCGCGGCGCCCAACAGACGGGCCTTCCTGGCGGACTGCCTGGCCGGGCTCGACGAAGGGCTGCGGGCGCGC
>NZ_JACBXC010001073.1 GCF_013870535.1 Streptomyces phytophilus
GGCGGCGACGCGATGACGGCGGACGAGTGCATCCGCGAGGACACCTCGGCCGGGCAACTGGCGAAGCTGAAGCCGGTGTTCCGGGCGGGCGGCAGCGTGACCGCGGGCAACTCCTCGCCCATGAACGACGGGGCGGCGGCGCTGCTGCTGGTCAGCGAGGAGGCGCTGGCCTCCCTCGGCCTGGACTCCCTCGGCCGGTACGCGGCCGGTGCCTCCGCCGGCGTCCACCCCGACGTCATGGGCATCGGCCCGGTGCCGGCGACGCGCAAGGCGCTGGACCGGCTGGGCTGGTCGGTGGCGGACGTCGAGACGGCGGAGCTGAACGAGGCGTTCGCGGCGCAGTCGCTGGCGTGCGTGGACGAACTGGGGCTGGACCCCGAGGCGGTCAACCCGGACGGCGGGGCCATCGCGCTGGGCCACCCGCTGGGCTGCTCGGGGGCGCGGATCCTGACGACACTGCTGCACCGGATGGCGCGTACCGGCGCGCGGCGGGGCCTGGCGACGATGTGCGTCGGGGTGGGGCAGGGCTCGGCGGTGCTGGTGGAACGGTCCTGAGACCGCCCCGGCGCCGCGCGGGACGCTACTCCGCTACGCCCTTGGCCGCCCAGGTCTCCCACCTCGACGGCGGGTTCCCGAGCACGTCGGCGCGCCGCCGCACGGCGGCCTCCTCGTCGGTGTGCAGCGCGTGCGCCAGGCGGTAGGTGCCCTCCCCCGACTCGGCGAGCGCGCGGATCACCGCGTTCTGCGTGCCCTCGATCCAGGGCGCGATGCGCTCCAGGTGGCGCAGGGCGGCGTAGTAGTCGCCGGGGATCGGCGGCGGGGCGCCGGGGTCGCGGGAGTTGACGCCCGTACGGAGCATACCGAGGGCCCACAGGCAACTGTCGGCGATCTCCGCCAGCTCCCGCACCTCGCGGGTCAGCACCCTGGTCTCCTCGGGAGTCAGCCGGACCGTGAACTCCAGTCCGCCGTCCCCTTCCGGCGCGCGGTGGACGACCGTCATCCTGACCCCCTAGCGGCAAGCCCGGGCAGTGCGGTGACTGCACTCTATGCACCGCCGCCGTGCCCCGGGAAGCCGCGGGGCGGCGCTGAAGCACAATGGGCCCCATGGATCTCCGCATCTTCACAGAACCGCAGCAGGGCGCCTCGTACGACGCCCTCCTGACCGTGGCCCGCGCCACCGAGGACCTCGGCTTCGACGCCTTCTTCCGCTCCGACCACTATCTGAAGATGGGCGACGTCAGCGGCCTGCCGGGACCGACGGACGCCTGGGTGACGCTGGCGGGCCTGGCCCGCGAGACGAGCCGCATCCGGCTCGGCACGCTGATGACCGCCGCCACCTTCCGGCTGCCGGGGCCGCTGGCCATCCAGGTGGCGCAGGTGGACCAGATGTCGGGCGGCCGGGTCGAGCTGGGCATCGGCGCGGGGTGGTTCGAGGAGGAGCACACCGCGTACGGGATCCCGTTCCCGAAGGAGAAGTTCGCCCGGCTGGAGGAGCAGCTCGCGATCGTGACCGGGCTGTGGGGGACGCCGACGGGCGACACCTTCAGCTACTCCGGGACGCACTACGAGCTGGCGGACTCCCCCGCGCTGCCGAAGCCCGTGCAGGCGCCGCTGCCGGTGCTGATCGGCGGCATGGGCCCGAAGCGCACCCCGGCGCTGGCCGCCCGCTACGCGGCGGAGTTCAACGTGCCGTTCAGCTCGGCGGCGGACACCGAGCGGCAGTTCGGCCGGGTCCGCGAGGCGGCGGAGGCCGCCGGCCGGACGCCGTCCGACCTGGTGTACTCCAACGCGCTGATCGCCTGCGTCGGCAAGGACGACGCGGAGGTGGCGCGGCGCGCGGCGGCCATCGGCCGGCAGGTGCCGGAGCTGAAGGAGAACGGCCTGGCCGGCACCCCGGCGGAGGTGGTCGAGAAGCTCGGCGGCTACGCCTCCGTCGGCTCCCAGCGCTTCTACCTCCAGATCCTCGACCTGTCGGACCTGGACCACCTGGAGCTGATCGCCGCCGAGGTGATGTCGCAGGTCTCGTGACCGCAGGGCGGCGGCCGGGCCCGTAAAACCCCTGGCGGGCGGCGGCGGGCCCGGCGAGGATGACGGGATGGAGCGCGGCGGGCCGCTGCCCGA
>NZ_JACBXC010001074.1 GCF_013870535.1 Streptomyces phytophilus
GCACGAACCCCTTCCCGTCGTCGGTGATCTCCAGCTCGATGCCCTCAGGGCCCGCCGCCAGCACCACCCCGACGGTCGACGCCTCCGCGTGCTTGCGCACGTTGGCCAGCGACTCCTGCGTGCAGCGCAGCAGCGCGATCCGCGTCGGCTGGTCGCAGTCGGCGTCCGGGAGTTCGGCCTCGACCGCGATCCCGGTGTCCTCGGCGAAGCGGTCCAGGGTACGGCGCAGCGTGGCGGCGACGGAACCGGCGGCGACACCGCTGCGCGGGGCGGCGCCGACGAGGACGCGGGCCTCGGCGAGGTTCTCGCGGGCGGTGCGCTCGATGGACTGCAACTGCTGCGCGCTCTTGGCGGGCTCGGCCGCCAGCCCGGCGCGCGCCGCCTCGGCGAGTACGACGATCGACGCGAAGCCCTGCGCCAGGGTGTCGTGGATCTCCCGCGCGATCCGCTCCCGCTCCTCCGCGGCGCCCTGCCGCTTCTGCGCCTCCACGAGCCGCTGTTCGGCGTCGGCCAGCCGGCTGCGCAGCCGGGCGCGCTCGTCGCGTACCGCCAGCGCCCGCGGGGTGAGCAGCGCGAGCCCCACGCCGACCGCGTAGACGCCGGCGGACGAGATCGCGTTGCTGGTGAGGCTGTCGAGGCCCCAGCCCGCACGCACGGCGGCGCCGACGGTGATCGCGGCGGCGCCCAGGCCGCTGGAGACGACGGCGGACCGCACGTTGTCCGCGAAGACCACGAACTGCGACAGGGCCAGCAGGTACAGCACGCCGAAGCCGTCGCGGAGCCACGACAGGCACCCCAGCACGAGGATCAGCACGGCCAGATAGCCGTACGCGAGCCGCACCGGGTTCCCGGGGCGGCTGCGTACGACTCCGTAGGCCAGGCCCAGCACGGCCACGAGCGCGAGCGACCCGTACCGGTCACCCTCCGGGACGTCGCCCAGGACGGTGGTCAGGGTCACCAGGGCGATGACCGCCCAGGCGAAGACGTCCCAGACCTGGAGCATCCAGATCCAGAGGGGGTCGCCGCGCCGTGGTGGAGGGAGCATGCCGGTCAGCGTACGTTCTCGAACGTACGAGCCACCGGCTCGGCCGCGGCGGACTCGCGCGGCGACCGCCACCAGGCCCGTTCGCCGAGGAGCAGCAGGGCCGCGGGCAGCACCATCAGCCGGATCACCACCGCGTCGAGCAGCACGGCGAGCGCCAGGCAGAAGCCCATCTGCTTCATCTCGGTCAGATGCAGCGCGACGAACCCGCCGAACACGGTGACCATCACGACAGCGGCGCTCGTCACGACCTTCGCCGAGGCGCCGATGCCCGCGATCACCGCCTCCCGCGCCGGCATCCCGGCGTCCCTGGCCTCCTTGATCCGGCTGACCACGAACACCTGGTAGTCCATGGAGAGCCCGAAGAGGATCACGAAGAGGAACAGCGGCACCCGGGAGGCGATCGCGCCCATCGAGTCGAAGTCGAGCAGGCCCTCGGCCCACGAGCCCTGGAAGACGACGACGAGCGCGCCGAGCGCGGCGGCGGCGGAGAGCAGGTTCAGCGCGACGCCCAGGAGCCCGATGACCACCGAGCGGAACGCGAACACCGTCATCACGAAGGTGAGGAGCAGCAGGGCGCCGATGACCAGCGGCAGCTTGCCGCGCTCGTCCTCGACGTAGTCGGCGCCGCGGGCGACGTCCCCGCTGACGGCGGTCTCGACGCCGGCCAGCCGCCCGGCGGTGGCGGGCAGGTGGTCGTCGCGCAGCTGCCGCAGGGAGTCCTTCGCGGGCTGGGAGTTGGCGAAGTGCGGTACGGAGAGCACGAGGACGCTGGTCCGGCCGTCCGGTGAGGTACGTACCTCGGGCTCGGCGCCGCGGACGAACAGCGGGTCGGCCGACGCCCGCCGGCCCAGCTCGGCCAGCGCGCCGCGCACCTCGGGGGCGCGCTCCGCGGCGGCCCGGGCGACGACCTCGTGCTGCACCTTCAGCTCGGGGAAGGCGGCGGTCAGCCGGTCGTACGTCTGCATGGCCGGGATGTCGCGCGAGAAGGTGTCCTTGCCGGGGTCCACGAGCTTCATGCCGAGCGCGGGCGCGGCGAGCGCGAGCATGGCCAGCACGGAGACGACCAGGGTGGCGG
>NZ_JACBXC010001075.1 GCF_013870535.1 Streptomyces phytophilus
CGCATCCCGGCGGCGCTCACCGCCCTGACGGCCGCCTTCGCGACCCTCCCCGCCCTCGCGGCCCTCCCCGACCTCGCCACGGGTACGGACGCCGTCACGGGTACGGACGCCGTCACGAATACGGGCGCCGTCACGGGTACGCACGCCGACACCGCCCCCCGCACCGTCGCTCCCCCACCCACCTCACCCGCACACCCGCCCAAGGGTAGGCCGCCCCTCTGACAGCACCGGCCCGCCGCCGTACGCGTACGGCCAGCGCCGCCGCAGCCCCGTCCGCCCCGTCTCCCGACCCGACCCGCTACCGCCCCGGGACGCAACCCACCACCCGACGGAGAGGAGTCCCGATGATCTCGCCGACCTCCCCGAGCACTCCGAGCACCCCCTCGGACCCGCTCCGGATCGCCTACTCGCCCTGCCCCAACGACACCTTCGTCTTCCACGCCTGGGCCCACGGCCTCGTCCCCGGCGCCCCGCCCCTCGACGTCACGTTCGCCGACATCCACCTCACCAACGGCATGGCGGAACGCGGCGAGCTGGACGTGCTCAAGATCTCGTACGCCGCCCTCCCCTACGTCCTCGACCGCTACGCGCTCCTCCCCTGCGGCGGCGCCCTCGGCCGGGCCTGCGGGCCGCTGGTGCTGACCGCCGGGCCGCAGCGCCCCGGCGACCTCGCCGGGCGCACCGTCGCCGTGCCCAGCGAGCGGTCGACCGCCTACCTGCTCTTCCGGCTCTGGGCCGCGGCCGAAGTGCCGGGCGGCGTCGGCGAGGTCGTCGTCATGCCGTTCCACGAGATCATGCCGGCCGTCCGCGACGGCAAGGTCGACGCCGGGCTCGTCATCCACGAGGCCCGCTTCACCTACCAGGGCTACGGCCTGCACTGCCTGGCCGACATGGGCGAGCACTGGGAGGCCACCACGGGCCTGCCCATCCCCCTCGGCGCCATCGTCGCCCGCCGCGACCTCGGCGCCGGGACGCTGCACGCGCTCGCCGCCGCGACCCGCGCCTCGGTGCGGATGGCGTGGGAGGACCCCGAGGCGTCGCGGGCGTACGTCATGGCGCACGCGCAGGAGATGGACCCCGCGGTGGCGGACCAGCACATCGGGCTGTACGTCAACGAGTTCACCGCCGACCTCGGCGAGGACGGCTACGCGGCCGTGCGCGGCCTGCTCACCCGGGCGGCGGCGGAGGGCCTGGTGCCGGCCGTCACCCCGGACGCGCTGGCGCTCCCGTAACGGCGGCTCCCGTAACCGCCGCTTCCGTGGCGGCGGATCCCGTAACGGCGGATCCCGTAACGGCCGTGGCCGCCACGGGCGGTCCGGCCGCCGACGTGCCCGTACCTCCTGCCCGCGCCCCCTCAGACGTCCAGTTGGTCGGCGACGGCCCGGAGCATCCCGGCGATCTTGCGGCCGTGTGCCTTGTCCGGGTACCGGCCGCGTTCGAGCTGCTGCGTCACGCTCTCCAGCAGCGTCGTCAGATCCTGCACGATCGACGCCAGCTCGTCCGGCTTGCGCCGCTGCGCGGCCGCGACCGACGGGGTGGGGTCCAGCAGCGTCACGGACAGCGCCTGGTCGCCGCGCTGCCCGGCCACCACGCCGAACTCGACGCGCTGACCCGGCCGGAGCGTCTCCACCCCGTCCGGCAGCACCGACGAGTGCACGAAGACGTCACCGCCGTCGTCGCGGGAGAGGAAGCCGAAGCCCTTCTCGCTGTTGAACCACTTGACTTTGCCGGTAGGCACGTGTCGTCGCCCTGTCTTCGTTTTCGTGCTCGCTGCCGAAAGAGCAGGAGAGCGGGTCCAGTGACCCGCCACCTCAAGGCTAATGGTCCCCCGCGTGGTGACAAGATGTCGCCGGGTGCTTCCTCAGCGCATATCCCGCACCGCCGGGCGCGCCCCCTACCCTGGTGGCGTGAACACCGGAACCTCCCGCCCCGGGGATCTGCTCGTACGCGCCGGAGCGATCGTCTTCCTCGTCGGCGCACTCGGCACGTTCGTCACTTTCGTCCCGTTCTTCATCGGGGCGGACCCGCTGCCGACACCCGCGTACCTCGTGTCGATGCTGATGGGCGTCGGCTTCGGGCTCGCGCTGGCCGGACTCTTCCGCTCCGCGTCGGCGGCCCG
>NZ_JACBXC010001076.1 GCF_013870535.1 Streptomyces phytophilus
CCGACGTCCGGCTGCTGCCCGCGTACGACAACTACTGGCTCGGCTGGCGCGACCGGGACGCCGCCATTCCCCCGGAGTCCGTCCGCGCGGTACGCCCCGGGGGCGGGCAGATTCGGGCCGCTGTTACCGTGAATGGCCTCGCGGCCGGTACATGGACCCGCCCGCGGCGGGGAAATGTGCAGGTCCGCATGTTCGCCGAGGGCTCCGACCGGGTCGCGGCGGATGTCACGGCGGAGGCCGCCGATGTCGCACGTTTCCTACAGAGTTGATATCCGGGGGAGCGACTGCGCGGTAGTGCGCTATTGATGGTGCCATGACGGACGAGGGGGACAAGGTGGGGGACGAGCCCACGAGTTACGGCCTGCGGCCACCACAGCCACCGCAGCAGCACGCCGGCGGTGCCGCGCCGGAGGCGAGCGCGGCCACGCAGGTCGTCGCCGATCCGGCCACGGGCCGGCTGATCGGCGGGCGCTACCGGCTCGCCGCCCGGCTCGGCGTCGGCGGCATGGGCACGGTGTGGCGGGCCCACGACGAGGTCGTGGACCGCGATGTCGCCGTGAAGGAGCCCCGGCTGCCCGCCGACCTCGACGAGCGGACGCGGCAGACGGCGTACGAGCGGATGCAGCGCGAGGCCCGCGCCGCCGCCCGGATCGACCACCCCTCCGTCGTCACCGTGCACGACGTGGTGATGGAGGACGGCAGGCCCTGGATCGTGATGGAGCTGGTCCGCGGGCGCTCCCTCGGCGACCAGCTCTCCGAGGGCACCCTCGACCCGCGCGAGGTGGCGCGCATCGGCGGCGCCGTGCTCGGCGCGCTGACGGCGGCGCACGAGGCGGGGATCCTGCACCGCGACGTCAAGCCGGACAACGTGCTGCTGGGCCGGTACGACCGCGTCGTGCTCACCGACTTCGGGATCGCGCAGATCGAGGGGGAGCAGGGGCTGACGGAGACCGGCGCGTTCGTCGGGTCGCCGGAGTACATCGCGCCGGAGCGGGTGCTCGGCCAGCGGCCGGGGCCGGAGTCGGACCTGTGGTCGCTGGGCGTGGTGATGTACGCGGCGGTCGAGGGCATGTCCCCGTACCGCAGGCAGACCGCACCGGCGACGCTGCAGGCCGTGCTCTCCGCCGAGCCGGCGGCGCCGGCGCGCGGCGCCGGCGCGCTCGGCACGGTCGTGATGCAGCTGCTGCGCAAGGACCCCGCGGCGCGGCCGGCGCCGGACGAGGTGCGCAGGCAGCTGGAGGCGGTGGCCCGGCCGGCACCGGCGCCGACGATGATCGCGCCGGTGGCGGGCGGTGCCGGCGGCGCGGGCGGCGGGCGCGGCGGGAAGCTGGCCGCGGCACTGCCGAAGGGCCGCGGCGGGCGCCTGGGCCTGCTGGGCGGTGCGGTGGCCGTGGTGGCGGCGCTGCTGCTGGCGATGGTGAACCCGTTCGGTGGCGACGACGCGCCCGAGGGCTGGAAGACGTACGACGAGACGGAGCAGCTCAAGGCGTCGCTGGCGGTGCCGGAGGACTACAAGCGCAGCGTCGACGAGGGCACGGTCACGTTCAGGGATCCCGGCGGCACGCCGAGCCTGTGGATCACCCGCTCGAACGACGTGGAGGACAGCGCGCTGAGCGAGGCCAATGCGACGCTCGATTGCGACAAGGGCGACAACCTGGAGTGCACCGAGCTGAGCACCGACGTCGAGGGCGCGGTCGAGGAGTACGAGTACAAGGGCAAGGACGCGGCCGAGATGGTCGTCACGTGGACCCGCGACGAGGGCTACGAGGAGGAGACCGAGGCGCGCAGCCGGGAGTTCTTCTTCGTCAACGACGACGGCATCGGCTGGCACCTGACGGTGGAGATGCCCGCGGCGGGCGAGGGCAAGCGGGACGGCGAGCGGATCTACGAGGGCGTCGTCGACTCGCTGGACATCAAGGACATGTGACGGAGGAGGGCCCGGGGGCGTACGGGACGGCGGCACGGCGAAGCGGGGAGCCGCCGCACGTATGAGCCAGTGATTGCTGGCGGAATTCGGTTACCGGCAGGTACCCAAAGGGGGCGCGGGGGTCCTACCCTCGGCCGTATGACGGAGACCGCCGTAGGCAACCCCACCGCCCCCGCCCCCGACGGCGC
>NZ_JACBXC010001077.1 GCF_013870535.1 Streptomyces phytophilus
TGGCCGGCTGGCTGTGCCGGCTGCGCGGCCGGTTTCCGGACACGGACGTCTCCATCCGCGTCGACCCGTCGCCGAACTCGCTGCTGCGGATGGTCGCCGACGGCCAGCTCGACGTCGCGTTCGTGCACGAGGTCACCGGCTGCCCGCTGCGCGTACCCGACGGCATCGGCCAGCGCACGCTGCTCTGGCGCGAGCCGCAGTTCGTCGCCCTGCCCTCGGCGCACCCCGCCGCGGCGGGCGAGGAGGTGGCCCTCGCCGACCTGCGCGGGCACCCGTGGGTGATCGACCCGCACGTGGACGGCGAGTGGCACGGCATCCGCCGGATGTTCGCCAGCGCCGGGCTGGAGCTGCGGGTCATCCAGGGCGACTACCTGACGGGCGCCGACCTGGTACGGGCCGGGGTCGCCGTCACCCCGTGCCAGCCCACCTCGACCCCGCGC
Organism: Streptomyces phytophilus; assembly: GCF_013870535.1. Taxonomy (GTDB): domain Bacteria; phylum Actinomycetota; class Actinomycetes; order Streptomycetales; family Streptomycetaceae; genus Streptomyces; species Streptomyces phytophilus. Next base: position 441 of record NZ_JACBXC010001077.1, read on the forward strand.
CCCGGGATGGCGATCCGGCCGCTGCGCGGCGACCCGCTGACCGTCCGCCTGCTGCTGGCCGCGCGGGCGGCCTCGACCACCGACGGCGAGTTCCACGCCGTCTACACCGCGCTGGAGGACGCCTACCGCGAGGCGGCCAGATCCACCGAGACGTATCTGCGCTGGCTGCACCGCAACGACAACCCGCTGCTGCTCACCTGACGCCCGCCCGTACGCGCACCCGGGCGCCGCCGCCCGCGCCTGGCCGCGGGACCGCGAGCCGGTTTACTATCCCTTTACCCTGGTGTCGGAGACACTCGATACGAGACGATCCCGACACCCGCCACCCACGATCACGAAGGAGCAGCGTCCCGCAATGGGCGAACCTCCCAGTACCAGCCGTGCCACAGCCCGCCGGAAGACGAGTGACAGGGCGGGGGTGGCACGGTGACCGAGATCCTGCTGCTGCTCGCCGCCCTCGCGCTCACCCTCGCGTGCGCGATCTTCGTGGCGGCCGAGTTCTCCCTGACCACCGTCGAGCGGGGTGACCTGGAGCGGGCCGCCGCGGCCGGCGAGCGGGGCGCCGAGGGCGCCCTGAGGGCCGTCCGCCGGCTCACCTTCCAGCTCTCCGGTGCCCAGCTCGGCATCACCGTGACCTCCCTGGTCATCGGCATGCTCGCCGAGCCCTCGCTCGCCACGCTGCTGCGCGGCCCGCTGGAGGCCCTGGGCCTGGGCGGCACCGCCCCGCCGGTGGCGACGCTGCTGGGCGTGGCGCTCTCCACGGTGGTCCTGATGGTGATCGGCGAGCTGGTGCCGAAGAACTGGGCGATCGCCCGGCCGCTGGCCGTGGCGAAGACCGTGGCCGGCCCGCAGCGCGGCTTCACCGCCGCCTTCGGCCCGTTCATCCGCCATCTGAACAGCACCGCGAACCGCGTCGTGCGGCTCGTCGGCCTGGAGCCCGCCGAGGAGCTGGCCTCGGCCCGTACGCCCGACGAGCTGGTCTCGCTGGCCCGGCACTCCGCCGCGGGCGGCGCGCTGGAGGCGGACTCCGCCGAGCTGTTCGTCCGCACCCTGCACCTGCACGAGCTGACCGCGGAGAACGTGATGACGCCCCGCGTCGACGTCAAGGCGCTGGAGTCCGGCGCCACCGCCGCCGACGCCGCGAACCTCGCCCACGCCACCGGCCTGTCCCGCTTCCCCGTCTACGCCCGCAGCCTGGACGAGGTCGTCGGCACGGTGCACATCCGCTCCGTGCTCGCGCTGGAGCCCCGCGCACGGGCCGCGACGCCGGTCACCGAGCTGGCCGCGGAGCCGCTGCTGGTGCCCGAGACGCTGCCCGCCGACCGGCTGCTGGAGCAGCTGCGGGAGCGGCGCACGATGGCCGTGGTCATCGACGAGTACGGCGGCACCGCCGGCGTGGCCACGATGGAGGACATCGTCGAGGAGGTCGTCGGCGAGGTGCGCGACGAGCACGACCCGGTCGAGCTGCCCGACCTGCAGCCGGCGGGCGTCGGCGCGGACGGCCGGCCCACCTGGGACGCGGACGGCAGCGTCCGCCTGGACCAGCTCGCGGAGCTGGGCCTGGAGGCCCCGGAGGGCCCGTACGAGACGGTCGCCGGACTGATCGCCACGCTGCTGGCCCGCATCCCCGCCAAGGGCGACGCGGTCCACCTCGCCGGCTGGCGCCTGGAC
>NZ_JACBXC010001078.1 GCF_013870535.1 Streptomyces phytophilus
CGCGGCCACCGCGGCGGTGACGGTCTTCGGCCCGCGCGGTCTCCCGGGCGGATCCGGAGGTGGGTTGGTCATGGGCGAAGCATGCCCTATCGACACGTTCCGATGTACGGGAAGGGCCATCCCCGGCCGCGCGCGCCGCGCCGTCCGACACCGTGGTGTGTCCGTCCCTGTTGGCACAATGGCCCCATGACCGGCAACCGGCCCGCGCGGCCCTCCGACCTCGATCCCGCCGTCGCGGCGCGCCTGAAGCGGAACGCCGACGGCATGCTGCCCGCCGTCGTGCAGCAGTACGACAGCGGCGAGGTGCTCATGCTGGCGTGGATGGACGACGAGGCGCTGCACCGCACGCTGACCACCGGCCGCGGCACGTACTACAGCCGCAGCCGAAAGGAGTACTGGGTCAAGGGCGAGACGTCCGGGCACGTGCAGCACGTGAAGTCGGTCGCGCTCGACTGCGACGCCGACACCGTGCTCGTCCGGGTCGACCAGGTCGGCCCCGCCTGCCACACCGGCAGCCGCACCTGCTTCGACGGCCGGGAGCTGACCCTGGGCGGTGCCCAGTGACCGCCCCCGACCGGGAGGCGTTCCGCACGCTGGCCAAGGACCGCCGCGTCATCCCCGTCGTGCGCCGGCTGCTCGCCGACGGTGACACCCCCGTGGGGCTGTACCGCAAGCTGGCCGGCGAGCGGCCGGGCACGTTCCTGCTGGAGTCGGCGGAGAACGGCCGCACGTGGTCGCGCTACTCGTTCGTCGGCGTGCGCAGCGCCGCCACCCTCACCGAGCGCGACGGCCGCGCCCACTGGCTCGGCACCCCGCCCGTCGGCCTGCCCACGGAAGGCGACCCGCTCGCCGCCCTGCGCGCCACCGTCGAGGCCCTGCACACCCCGCGCGACCTGCACGTGGGCATCGACGGCCGGGACGCGCTGCCGCCCTTCACCGGCGGCATGGTCGGCTACCTCGGGTACGACGCCGTGCGGCGGCTGGAGCGCATCGGCGAGCACACCGCGGACGACCTGCGGCTGCCGGAGATGACGATGCTGCTCACCTCCGACCTCGCCGTCCTCGACCACTGGGACGGCAGCGTCCTGCTGATCGCCAACGCGATCAACCACAACGACCTCGACACGGGCGTCGACGAGGCGTACGACGACGCGGTCGCCCGGCTCGACGCGATGACCGCCGACCTCGCCCGCCCCGCCGCCGCGAGCGCCGCGCCGCTGCCGCCGTCGGCGCTGCCGGAGTACGAGGAGCTGTGGGGCGGCGCGGAGTTCAGGGCCGCCGTCGAGGACATCAAGGAGCGCATCAGGGCGGGGGAGGCGTTCCAGGTCGTGCCCTCGCAGCGGTTCGAGACGCCGTGCGCCGCGAGCGCCCTCGACGTCTACCGCGTGCTGCGGGCCACCAACCCCAGCCCGTACATGTATCTGATCCGGCTGCCCGACACCGGCGGCCGCGACACCGCGGGCGGAGGGAGCGCGTTCGACATCGTCGGCTCCAGCCCCGAGGCGCTGGTCAAGGTCGAGGACGGGCGCGCCCTGCTGCACCCCATCGCGGGTACGCGCCCGCGGGGCGCCACGCCGCAGCAGGACGCGGCGCTGGCCGAGGAGTTGCTCGCCGACGAGAAGGAGCGCGCCGAGCACCTGATGCTCGTCGACCTCGGGCGCAACGACCTCGGCCGGGTCTGCGAGCCCGGCAGCGTCGAGGTCGTGGACTTCATGTCCGTCGAGCGCTACAGCCACGTCATGCACATCGTCTCCACGGTCACCGGCCGGCTCGCCCCGGGGCGTACCGCGTTCGACGTGCTCACCGCCTGCTTCCCCGCCGGGACGCTGTCGGGGGCGCCGAAGCCGCGGGCGCTGCAGATCATCGAGGAGCTGGAGCCCACGCGGCGCGGGCTGTACGGCGGCTGCGTCGGGTACCTGGACTTCGCCGGCGACGCCGACACCGCGATCGCGATCCGCACGGCGCTGCTGCGCGACGGTACGGCGTACGTGCAGGCGGGCGCGGGGATCGTGGCGGACTCCGACCCGGCGGCGGAGGACGCGGAGTGCCGCAACAAGGCGGCGGCGGTGCTGCGGGCGGTCGCGGCGGCCGGGCACCTGTCGCGCGCG
>NZ_JACBXC010001079.1 GCF_013870535.1 Streptomyces phytophilus
CGATGACCATCAGCGGCCGGAAGGGCCTGATCCGCTCCGTCACCAGCGTGACGAGCCAGGCGCCGGCCGCCCACAGCAGCAGCGTGAGCAGCGGCCCGCCGACCGCGTTGCCGTCGAAGTACAGCACCCGGCGCAGCAGCGAGACCGCGCTGCCCGTGGGCAGGTACTCCGAGACGGCGCCGTAGAAGGCGGGTTGGAAGTGCGGGTCGACGACGCCGCCGGAGGAGGCGAGGCCGAGCGGGAGGACGACCAGCGCGCCGACGGCGATGCCGAGCGCGCCCAGGAGCGCCTGGCAGGCGGCGACGATGCCGACGACGGTCAGCGACAGCAGGGTGGCGATGCCCAGCAGTTCGAGGAAGTGGCCCTCCAGGGTGCCGGTGACGGGTCCGGCGAAGAGGGCTCCGGCCGCGCCGGCGACGACCGCGTAGCAGACGCAGGACAGCCATCGCCTGGCGGCTCCCACGTGCGCGGCGGCAAGGCTGAGGACGAGTTGGAAGATCAGCGCGCCGATGGTGAGGGCGACGCACAGCAGCACGGCGCTGACGCCGCGGGAGTCGTTCCCGGGCAGCGGGGCGACGTCGTCCACCTGCTGCGGGGTGCCGAGTTGCTCGGTCAGCTGCTCGTACGCCGTGGTGGCCGCGGTCGTCGGGGCGTCGCCGGCGGCGCTCGCGATGAGCAGACCGGGCGGCTGCTTCGGCGACGGCCCGATGACGATGGCGCCGAGCACGTCCTGCTCGCGCAGGGCGGCGCGGGCCTCGGCCTCGTCCGCGTACCGCTTGACCTCGAACGCGTCGGGGGCGGCGGTGGCGAGCCGCGCCTCGACCTGCTGGACGGCAGGGCCGGGACCGGCCAGGCCGAGGGGCATGTCGGTGGGGGCGGGGCTGCGCAGTCCGGGGATCATCAGCCCGGCGAAGGCGAGGACGAGGAAGAGCCCGAGTACGGCCGGGACGACGAGCACGCCGTAGGTGCCGGAGCGGCCCGTTTCCGGGGGCGGTCCGGTCGGTGCCGGGGCCGGCGCTGCGCCGTGGGGGGACCCTGCGGCCGGTGTGGTCACGATCTGCTCCCTGTCACTCGCAAACAGAACACTTCTGTTCAACGGATGTTGAGGATCCAGAATGACGCGGCTTCGGCCCCGTCCGCAACTCCCCCGGGACGCCGGCGCATTGCCGCGGTGAAAGGGCCGGTCAACCGTCTTTTGGCGGGAATTTAGGTGGTGGCAGCAATCTGTCGGCACGCGTCTGGTGCGCAACTTCCGTACGGGAGTCACCATCAGGCCCTTGACACCACCCTTTCCGCCGTCGCCGAATGATCGAATGTCCTTGATGCACGGAAGACTGCTGGCCGTCAGCGACCTGCACGTCGCCTACGAAGAGAACCGCGACATCACCGCCGGGCTGCGCCCGACCGCGGCCGATGACTGGCTGATCGTCGCCGGCGACGTGGGCGAGCGCGTCTCGGACATCGAATGGACCCTCGGGCTGCTCGCCGAGCGGTTCGCCAAGGTCGTCTGGGTACCGGGCAACCACGAACTGTGGACGCACCCCGACGACCCGGTGACGCTGCGCGGCGAGGAGCGCTACCGGCACCTGGTCGAACTCTGCCGCGGCCTGGGCGTCGTGACCCCCGAGGACCCGTATCCCGTCTGGCGCGGCGAGGGCGGCCCGGTGACCATCGCGCCGCTGTTCGTGCTCTACGACTACTCCTTCCGCATGCCGGGCGTGGCGACCAAGGAGGAGTCGCTGCGCCTGGCCCACGAGGCCGGAGTCGTCTGCACCGACGAGTACTTCCTGCACCCCGACCCGCACGCCTCGCGGGACGCCTGGTGCCGGGAGCGGGTGGCCCTGACCGAGCGGCGGCTCGCGGACGTCGACCCCGCGCACCCCACGGTGCTGGTCAACCACTGGCCGCTGGTGCGGCAGCCGACCGACATCCTGCGCTATCCGGAGTTCGCGCAGTGGTGCGGTACGACGCTGACCGCCGACTGGCACCGCCGCTTCCGCGCCGCCGCCGTCGTCTACGGCCACCTGCACATCCCCCGGGTCACCTGGTACGACGGCGTCAAGTTCAGCGAGGTCTCCCTCGGCTACCCGCGGGAGTGGAAGCG
>NZ_JACBXC010000108.1 GCF_013870535.1 Streptomyces phytophilus
AAGGGCCGGACGGGGCGGGGCCGCGGCGGCACGCCGTCAGACGCATCGTCGGCCGGCACCGGCGCAAGTTCGGCGTGGCGGCACTGCTTTCCGCGCTCTCCACGCTGGCCGAGATGGCGCTGTTCGCGCTCACCCCCTCCATCGTGCTGCTGGTCGCGCGCGGCGGCAGCGCCACCCTGACCCGGTACGGCATCGTCGGCCTCTCCGCCCAACTGGGCACCCTCGCCGGCGCCGGCGCCCTCGCCTGCGCCGTCATGGCGGGCACCGGCTACGCCGCCGGCGTCGCCTGGCGTGGGGTGGCCCAGGACGTCGAGGACGACTGGCGCACCCGCACCTACGCCCATGTCCAGGGCGTGGCGCCGGCCGACCTGGAGAACGAGCGCGTCAGCCGCGTCAACGCGGTGCTCTCCGAGGACATCGGCCAGCTCGGCACGTTCGTCGGCACGAACATGCACGACGTCGTGCAGATGGGCGCGGGGCTGGCGCTGCTCGTACCGATGTTCCTGCTGCTCGCGCCGCAGCTCGCGTGGATCGCGTTCGCGCCGATCCCGCTCGTGGCCTGGCTGTCGTTCCGCTTCCACGAACGCGCGGTCGCCGACACCGCCGCCTGCGGCGAGCGCCGGGCGCAGCTCAACAGCCGCGTGACCGAGAACCTGCACGCCCACACCACCATCAAGTCCGCCACGACGGAGGCGCACGAGATCGCCCGTATCGGCGAGCTGAACGGCAGGTGCAGCGAGGCCAACCGGTCCGCCGGGCGCAGCGCCGCGCTGCCGCCGCAGATCCTGCGGCTGGCCGGCGGCTCGGCGCTGGTGGGCACGGTGCTGCTGGGCGGGCGGGCCGTGCTGCGCGGTGAGCTGGCCACGGCGGCGTTCGGCCCGCTGATCGAACTCCCGGGCATCGCCATGCTGAAGCTGTCCCGCGTCGGCAGCGCCTCCGACCACTACCAGCGCACCCTGGCCGCCCTGGAGCGGATCGAGCGGCTGCACGAGCTGCCCGTGGAACCGGTCGGACCGGCGGAGGTCGCGGGCCCGGACGGGCCGGTGAGGCAGATCGGACCGGGCCGGCCGGTCGGGGCGGGCGGACCGGGCGGGGCGGTGGGAGAGGCCGGGTCCGGCGGCCCGGCCGCCGCGGGCCGGGAGCTGCCGCTGCGCAGCCTGCGGGGGCGGATCGAGCTGCGGAAGGTCACCTTCGCCTACCCCGGCCGCGCACCCGTCCTGCGGGACACCTCGCTGATCATCCCGCCCGGCCGGACCACCGCCCTCGTCGGCACCACCGGCGCGGGCAAGACCACGATCGCCAAGCTCCTGATGCGCTTCCGCCACCCGGGCCGCGGGCAGGTGCTGCTCGACGGCACCGACGTACGCACCCTGGCCCTGCCCGACCTGCGGCGGGCGATCGGGTACGTCACGCAGGAGCCGTTCCTCTTCGACGCGACGATCGCGGAGAACATCCGCTACGGCACGTTCCACGCCACCGAGGCGCAACTCGTCGCCGCCGCCCGCACGGCGGGAGCGGACACGTTCATCGACGGCCTCCCCGACGGCTACGACACCCGGGTCGGGGAGCGGGGCGCGGCACTCTCCGGCGGGCAGCGGCAGCGGATCGCGCTGGCCCGCACCGTTCTGCGCGACCCGCCGGTCGTCATCCTCGACGAGGCCACATCCGCCGTGGACAACGAGACCGAGGCGACCATCCAGCGGGCCCTGCACGTCTTCGGTATCGACCGCACCATGCTCGTCATCGCCCACCGGCTCTCCACCGTGCAGAGCGCGGACCGCATTTATGTCATGGGCTCCGGGGGAGTGGTCGCCGAGCGGGGGACACACGACGAACTGGTCGCGCTCGGCGGCGTCTACAGCTCGCTGTGGAAGCTCCAGTCCGGCGGCCCGGTGCTGAGTTAGCAGGTGGTCATTCCTTCGGGTGGTAACGACACGCAGAGCCTCAAGAAATGCCGCTGAACCGAGACAATGAACGTCCGTTGAGAACCAGGAGCGTGGAATGACGCACGCGACCAATCCGTTCGAGGACGACGAAGCCCGCTTCCTGGTGCTCGTCAACGACGAGGGCGAGCATTCGCTCTGGCCGGCGTTCGCCGGCGTACCGCAGGGCTGGACCGTCGCCCTTCCCGAGGACACCCGGCAGGCGTGCCTGGAGTACGTCGAGAGGACGTGGACCGACATGCGGCCGCGCAGCCTCGCCGAGGCAGCGGACGGTGGCCGATGACACCGACGCCGGCAACCTCGGCGCCGACCGGCTCCGCGCCGGCCCGCCCCGCCTTCGAACTCCCGCCCGCCGGCGACCCGTACGTGGCCTCCGCGGAGTTCCACGCGGTCCTCGCCCGCCACCCCGGCCTCGCGGACTTCGCCTACCGGGTCACCGACTTCCTCGACCTGCACCTGCCCGGTCCCGTGACGGAGGACGCGGCCCGGCCGCCCTGGCTCGAACTGCGTGCCCACGCCGCCCGGGCCGGGCTGACGGGCTTCGACGTGGCCGCCCCGGCGCCGGTGGACGGAGCGGGCGGCGGCGGGGCGGACCGCGGCAGCGGCCCCGCCGGTGCGGCCTGTCGGGACACGGTCGTGCCCGCGGGTCTGGAGCGGGTGGCGCAGGGGCTCGCGATGTTCCTGGCCGGGCGGCGCGACTGCGACGCGCGCGAGGTCTTCAGCTCCGGCCACGGCGCCATGGCCCTGCGCTACGGTCCGCCCGCCGTCGCCCTCGCGGTGCGCGACCGGGTGGTCGAGCGCGGCGAGTTGGCGGGCGTCGCCTCCAGCGAGCCGCACTCGGGCTCGGATCTGCGCGGCCTGCGCACGGTGGCGGTCGACCACGGCGACCACCTGGTCCTTTCGGGCACCAAGGGGCTGGTCAGCCGGGTCGAGGAGGCCGTCGGCTTCGTGGTCTTCTGCAAGGTGGTCGCGCCCGAGCAGGCCGCGGCCCTGACCGCGCAGACGCCGGAGGGTGACGGTGCGGGCGCCGACGGCGGTGACTGCGCGGGGCTGCGGGAGGTGCCGCTGTCGGCGCTCTGGCTGCCGATGGACGCCCCCGGCGTGCGCACCCGGACCGCCGCCCCGCTGGGCCTGCGCGGCTGGAGCCTGGGCCACCTGCACCTCGACGGCGTACGGGTCGAACGCGACGGGCTGCTCGGCGCCCCCGGCGACGGCCGCCGCATCTTCGACGAGCACTTCGCCGGCTGGCGGCTGATGATGGCCCTGGTCTGCCTGGGCGCGGCCGGCACCGCGATCGACGAGGCGATGGTACGCACCCGCCGGCGCAGCGTCGGCAGAACGCCGCTGGCGAGCATCCCGTCCGTGGCGTCCCGGCTCGGTACCGCGGCGGCGGAGCTGCAGGCGGCCACCGCCTGGTGCTTCTCGCTGCTGGAGGGCCTCGACCGGGATGCCGAAGGCGTCGACGTGGCGGCCTGCTCCGCGGCGAAGGCCCTGGCCACGGACGCCGCGTACCGCGCGGTCGACCTCTCGCTCCAACTCCACGGCAGCGACGGGTACACGTGCCACACCCCGATGGAGAAACGACTCCGCGACATCCGCGGGCTCCGCATCGCCGACGGCCCGAACGACGTGCTGTACAGCGTGCTGGCGCACTCGCTGCTCGAAGGCCCGCGGGCCGGCGTGCGCGTGGTGCGGCAGCGGCAGGTGTGACGGGAGGTCAGGGGAGCTTGCCGCGCAGGGCGGAAAGATAGAAGGGGATTCTCTTCACGGCTTTGCGCGATACCGGAAAGACTTCGATTTCATCGCACCTGTGGTCGTTGATGGTGAGGAAGTATTCGCCGTCCGCATGCCGCAGTTCTGCGGAATACAGGAGGTCGTCGTCCATGTTTTCTCGTTCTTTCACGCGGGAAACGATAGGTCACCCCGGGAAGCGAAAGATCGACTCAATCCCGCGGCACTCGAAAGAGTGAAGATTAGCAGGTCAGGGTGGTGGGAAGGGTGCTTCTCCCGCTAGGCTCGGAAATGGCAGACGGGAACGTGAACGAAATTCGAAGGGGCGGGTACTGACAATGTTTCCAGTACTTCCTGTATTTCTGGTCGGGGCGGTATCGGCGCCTCTCATCAAGAAAGTGGTCAGGCCGGTCGTCCGCGGCACCATCAAGACCTCGGTGAAACTCGCGGTCGATGTGAAACGGGCCGCGCACGAGATCAACGAGGACATCAGCGACATCGCCGCCGAGGCGAGCGCGGAGGCGTTCGCCTCCGACGTCCGCGGCGACGCGGACGTGCCGCGCCAGGGCGTCAAGAAGGCCCGCACGGGCAAGGCGGTCGCGACCGACTGAGCCGGGCGGCGGCCCCGGCGGCATCCGGGCCCGGATGGGACACTGCCGCCGAGGTGATCGCATGGTGCCCGGGAGCCCGACCGCGTTGCGGGACGGTGTCGTTGTCGTCGGCGCGGGGGCGGTCGGTGCCTCCGTGGCGTACCACCTGGCGCGCCTCGGCGTACGCGTCACGCTGCTCGACCGGGAGGCCGCCCCGGCCGCGGACGCCACCGGCGCGTCCTTCGCCTGGATCGGCGGCACCGGCGGCGACTGGCCCGGCGGTGCCGAGGACTTGCGCGGATCCGTGCTCGCCGACCACCGGCGGCTGGAAGCCGAGGTGCCGGGCTACGCGGTCAGCTGGACGGGCTCGCTGACGTGGACCGCCGGGCAGACCGCGGACGGCGCACCCGGTGCGCCGGGCAGGCGCCGGGTTGTACGGGACGACATCGCGGTGCTGGAGCCCCACCTCCGCAAGCCGCCCGCGTACGCGGTCCACACCCCCGGCGACGGGGGTCTCGACCCGGTGGCGACGACCCGTGCGCTGATCGCCGCCGCCCGCGCCCGGGGCGCGACCGTACTCCTCGACACGGCGGTGACGGCGCTGGAGACCGAGGCCGGCCGGGTCGTCGGCGCGCGGTCGGCGACCGCTTTCCACCCCGCGTCGGCGGTCGTCCTCACCGCCGGGACCGGCGTCGCCGAACTCTCCGCAGCGCTGCCCGCAGACGTGCGTGTACCCGTGTCCCCGGCCTTCCTGGTCCGGATCGGGGCGCGGCCCGGCCTGGTCAAGGCGATCGTGGCGACGCCGGAGTTCGAGGTGCGCGAAGTGCGCGACGGCGAACTGCTCATGACGATGCCGCACCCCGGCGACTCCTCACCGGCAGCCCTGGCGCAGGCTGCCGAGAAGGCCCTCCACCACCTCAAGAACGCCTTCCGGGGTGCGGACGAGTGCCGCCTGCTGGACCACCGCCTGGGCCGGCGGCCGATGCCGCCGCACGGCCCGCTCATCGGCTGCGCGGCACCTGACCGCTCCGCCTATGTCGCCGTCATGCACTCGGCCCTCACCCTCGCCCCCACCGCGGGCCGCCTGGCCGCGGCCGAACTCACCACGGGCGAGCAGCCCCCGGAACTGCGCCGCTGCCGTCCGCGGTTCACTCCTGGTCGCGCGGTATAGAGGCGGCGTGCGCGAGCGCGCTGGGGGTGCGGCAGCCGACGATGGCCGGGGCTTCCCGGACCAGGGTGTCGTCCGTGAGTGCCGCGACCATGAACAGCGCGAAGTCCACCCGCCGGGTCAGGTCGCTGGCCAGCACCGGGTCGCCCACGTGCCGGCTCCATACCGGCAGCCCCTGGCTCTCGCCCTCCTCCAGCGAACTGCCCCGCACCACCGTCCAGCGGGTGTCGCTCGCGAAGATCCGCCGGCACGCCTCCACTTGGTCGTCGATCTCCACGGCCCGTACGAGCCTGCCCAGCACCGCGGCTATGCGGACGCCCGCGGTGAAGCGGCGGGAGTAGTGGTCCTTGCCGTCCCGCGTGATGTGCCAGCCGCAGGAGAAGACCAGCCGCGCACCCGGCGGCGCGTGATCGAGGACCGCCTGCGCCGTACCCGACGAGTACTGCCGCACCCCCCACGGCACCAGCACCGTCAGCACCCCGTCGCAGCCGTCGACCGCGCGGCGGATCACCTCCGGATCGTTCGTGGGCCCGGGCACGACGGTCATCCGCCCCTCGTACGCCGCGAGCTTCGGCACACTGCGCTCGCGGCAGACGCCGACGACCTCGTAACCCCGGTCCAGCGCGTGCCGGACCATGTACTGCCCGAGCTTCCCCGAGGCGCCGACGACGCACACCTTCCGTGGCGTACCCATGACCCGTGCCTCCTCCGCAGGAACGGCAACCTTATGCCGTAAGGCAGGTTAACCTTATGCCGTAAGGCAGTCAACGGACCGACAGGAGCGACTGGATGCCCGAGCGAAGCACGCGCCGGGGGCGCGCGCCCCTCAGCCGCGAGCGGGTGGTCCGCACGGCGGTCTCGGTCGCCGACAGGAAGGGCACGGCCGCGCTCACCATGCGGGCCATCGCCGAACCCCTGGGCGTCGAGGCGATGTCGCTGTACCACCACGTCGCGAGCCGGGAGGACATCCTCGACGGCATGGTGGACGCGGTGTTCGCGGAGATCGAACTGCCGCGGCGCGACACCGACTGGAAGTCCGCCATGCACCAACGCGCGCACTCCGCGCGCGACGCCCTGCGCCGCCACCCCTGGGCCGTCTCCCTGATGGACTCCCGCACCCGCCCCGGCCCGGCCACCCTCCGCCACCACGACGCGGTCATCGGCGCCCTGCGCGGGGCCGGCTTCTCCGTCGCCATGACGACCCACGCGGTCTCGCTGATCGACAGCTACCTGTACGGGTTCGTCATCCAGGAGACGAGCCTGCCGTTCGACGGGATGACCGAACTGGAGGAGGCGGCAGACACCATGGTCCGCAACCTGCCCCCCGGCACCTACCCCCACCTCGCCGAACTGGCCGCCACCCACGCCCTCGCACCGGGCTACGACCACGCCACGGAGTTCACCTTCGGCCTGAGCCTCATCCTCGACGCCCTCCACCCCGACGAGGACTGAACCACCCCCCGGCGGCGCCGTCCGCCTACGAGGCGCCGCCCCGGGACGGCGGGAGTGCCGCGGCGACCGTTGCAGCCGCTTCCGCCAGCAGTTCGTCGTCCGGTTCCGCCTCCCGTTCCTTGCGGTTGGTCATGACGGCCAGGACGATCGGCGCGCGGTCCGGGGGCCACAGGACCGCGATGTCGTTGCGGGCGCCGTACGTGCTGCCCGTGCCCGTCTTGTCGCCTACCCGCCAGGTCGGGGGCACCCCGGCGCGGATCAGGGTGTCGCCCGTCGTGTTGGTGCGCAGCCACTCGGTGAGCCGGGCGCGGTCCGGCCTGTCGAGGGCGTCGTCCAGGACGAGCGCGCGCAGGTCGTCCGCCAGCGCGCGCGGCGTGCTCGTGTCGCGGGTGTCGCCCGGGGTCCAGCGGCTCAGTTCCGGTTCGTCGCGCACCATGCGCGTGACGTCGTCGCCGAGGGCCTCCAGTTCGGCGTCCATGCCCGCCGGGCCGCCGAGTTCGGCGAGGATCAGGTTGGCGGCGGCGTTGTCGCTGAAGCGGACGGCGGCCTCGCACAGGTCGCGCAGCGTCATGCCGGTGGCGACGTGTTCCCCGGTCACGGGGGAGTGGGCGATGAGGTCGTCCGGGGAGTAGGAGATCACCCGGTCCAGTTCCCGCGCCGAGCGGGTGCGCAGGACGACGCCCGCGGCCAGGGCCTTGAACGTCGAGGCGTACGGGAAGCGTTCGCCCGCCCGGTACGCGACCTCCCGCCCCGAGCCGGTGTCGACGGCGTAGACCCCGAGCCGGGCGTCGTACTCGCGTTCCAGAGCCGCCAGTTCGCGGACGTACGGCTCCGGCGGTGCCGAGGGCGTGGCCGAGCGTGCGGGGGTGGGCCTCGCCTGCGGTGCGTCCTGTCCGCATGACGTCAGCGGTACGAGGACGAGCGCGCAGAGCGCGCCTGCCACCGCGCGGTGGGTACGGGTGAGCCGCATGCTCGGGACCTCCGGTCGATCTGTGCCGCCCCCACCTTCGCGCACCTGCGGCCCCTGCTCAACGAAGCGGCCCGGGCGCAGGCGCGGGTGCGGGCGCGGAGCGCCGGCGGCTCGGCAGGTGCCGCAGTGTGAAGAAACCCAGTGCCGCGTGCAGCAGCGCCGCGACCAGCGCGGCGGCGTGCAGCCCCGTGACGAACGCGGACTCCGCCCGGTCGGCCGCCGCCGCCGTGATCCCCGGCACCTGCAGCGTCTCGGTGAGGGTGCCGGCCAGGTCCGGGCCCTGGAGCCGGAAGACCAGCGCCGCCAGCGAGCCGAGCAGCGCGATGCCGAGCGCGTTGCCGAGTTCGTTGCTCGTCTCGGCGATCGCCCCGGCCGACCCCGCGCGCTCCGGCGGCACCGCGGCGACGGCGGTGTCGGCGACGACGCTGAACGAGATGCCGTAGCCGACCCCGGCGACGACGGTGGCCGCGACGTACCAGCCGGTGCCGCCCGACACCCCGGTGGGCAGGAGCAGCAGCAGGCCGCCGGCGATGACGAAGTGGCAGGTCAGCAGCGCCGCCCGGGTGCCGGTGCGGGCGACGACCGCCGGGGTCACGACGCAGGTGACGGTGAGCACGGCGGCGCCGGGGAGCGTCACGAGCGCCGCGTCGAAGACGTCGAGCCCGCGTACGGACTGCAGGTAGATGCCGCCGAGGTACGCCACCGCCGACCAGGCCGCCAGCGGCAGCAGCCCGGTGATTGCCGCGATCGCGAACAGCCGGTCGCGGAAGAGCCGGAGGTCGATCAGCGGGTGCGCGAGGCGCAGTTGGCGGCGTACGAACCACCACAGCACGGCGACGCCCGCGGCGGCGGTCACGAGCGGCACGACCGCCGGCCCGTGGGCCGCCGCGCGCTTGATCCCGTAGACGGTCAGCAGGATGCCGGCGGCGGACAGCACGACGCTCGGGGCGTCGACGCGGCCCGGCCCCCCGGTACGTACCTCGCGCAGCAGCCGCGGGGCCAGCAGCAGGAACAGCGCGACCACCGGCAGGTTGATCAGGAACACCGAGCCCCACCAGAAGTGCGCGAGCAGCTGGCCGCCGACGACCGGCCCGATCGCGAAGCCCGCGGCGAAGGCCGCCGCGAAGATCCCGATGGCCTGCGCACGCCGCCGCGCGTCGGTGAACAGCTCGCTCAGCACCGCGAGCGCGGAGGGCAGCAGCGTGGCGCCGGCCACACCCATCAGCACCCGGAACGCGATCAGCAGCTCCGCCGACGGCGCGAACGCCGCGCCCGCGGAGGCGGCGCCGAACACCGCCGCCCCGGTCATCAGCAGCCGCAGCCGGCCGTACCGGTCGCCGATGCCGCCGAACGCGACGAGCAGGGATCCGACCGCGAACCCGTAGCCGTCGAGGATCCACAGCGCCTGGTCCGCGGACGGGGACAGCTCCGCGGAGATCCGGGTCATCGCCAGGAACAGCACCGAGCCGTCCATCGCGACCAGCAGCACCGGCCCGAGCACCACGAGCAGGCCGAGCCACGCCCGCACGCCGGGGGCGGGAGGGGAGGCGGGAGAGGGAGCGGGAGGGGAAGCAGTACGCCGTACGTCCATGGCCACGACGGTGCTCCGCCACGCGCCCGCCAGCCATCCCCGAGCCGTGGGTACACCCGGCAGGGATACCCGCGGCCGCCGCACCCGGGCCCACCGCGACGTAGCCTCGGGACCATGGAGCTGGAGACCCTCGGGGCGTACCTCAAGACCCGCCGCGGCCGCGTCACGCCCGACGCCGCCGGACTCGGCACCTACGGCGCCGCCCGCCGCGTACCGGGCCTGCGCCGCGAGGAGCTGGCGCAGCTCGCCGGGGTGAGCGCCGGGTACTACACGCGGCTGGAGCAGGGCCAGGCCGGCACCGCCTCCCGGCAGG
>NZ_JACBXC010001080.1 GCF_013870535.1 Streptomyces phytophilus
GACGACGGCGGCGACGGCGGCGAGAAGCCCGTCAAGGACGACCCCGCCCAGGCGCAGGCCGAGGAGCTGGACGCGCTGCTCGCGGAGAGCAACAACAGCCGCGACGCGGTCATCGGCTCGGTGGAGAACATCCGCCAGTGCAAGGCCCTCGGCAAGGCCGCCAAGGACCTGCGCGACGCGGCCGGCCAGCGCCGCGACCTGGTCGCCCGGCTCTCGGACCTGAGCGTCGACAAGCTCCCGTCGAACGCCGACCTGACGCGCTCGCTGACCGACGCCTGGAACGCCAGTGCCTCCGCCGACGACCACTACGCCGCCTGGGCCGACGCCGCCAAGCGCGGCCGGGGCTGCGGTGGCGGCGGGAACCACCTGTCGGCGGGCAACAGCGCCAGCGGCGACGCCACCACCGCCAAGGAGGAGGCCGCCGGGCTCTGGAACCCGATCGCGGAGAAGTACGGCCTCACGCAGCGCCAGGCGACGCAGCTGTGAGTCCCGCGGACGGCACCGGGAGGGACGCCGGCGGTCCCGTCGGTGAAAGGGCTTCCCGCCGCGACCGCCGTTACTCCACCATGGTGCCCATGCCCATCAACGACATGCCGTGGTGGCGCTGGCGCGCCAATGTGCGCTCCGCGCTGCACATGCTCTCCGACCAGGATTTCCAGCGGGAGTACTGGGCGGCGGGGACGGCGGGGTACGGGGACGTCACCGACGCCGTCTACCGCCTCGTCGAGGACACCTGGCTGGACAACTGGTCGGCGGAGAAGTACGTCGGGACGATCTTCCGCGACTCCCGCGAGGCCGCGCTCGTCGACGTCGCCGTGCTGCGGGTGCTGCGCATCATGCACCAGGTCGGCGCGGACTCGCCGGTCTCCGCGTACATGGAGAACCACGCCTGGCCCGAGGCCGTGCGCGCGGCGCGGGAGGCGCACGTGCGGCTCGCGGAGAGCGACGGCGACGACCCCGACACCCCGCCGCGCTCCCTGGAGGTGCTGGCGATCATGACGGGCACCGCCTGACGGGTGTGGGATCGTGGGCCCATGAGCGAGTACGTACTGACGCTGTCCTGCCCGGACAAAAAGGGCATCGTGCATGCAGTCTCCAGTTATCTGTTCATGACGGACTGCAACATCGAGGACAGCCAGCAGTACGGCGACCCCACCACCGGCCTGTTCTTCATGCGGGTGCACTTCTCCGCCGAGGCGCAGGCGAACGTCGAGAAGCTGCGGGCCAGCTTCGCGGCGGTGGCGGAGTCGTGGGCGATGGACTGGCAGATCCACGAGCAGGGCAAGAAGATGCGGGTGCTCCTCATGGTCAGCAAGTTCGGGCACTGCCTGAACGACCTGCTGTTCCGCGCCCGCAGCGGCGCGCTGCCGGTGGAGGTCGCCGCCGTGGTCTCCAACCACACCGACTTCGAGGAGCTGGCAGGCTCCTACGGCGTGCCGTTCCACCACCTGCCGGTCACCAAGGACACCAAGGCGGAGGCGGAGCAGCGGCTGCTGCAGCTGGTCCGGGCCGAGGACGTCGAGCTGGTGGTGCTCGCGCGCTACATGCAGGTGATCTCCGACGACCTCTGCAAGCAGCTGGAGGGGCGGATCATCAACATCCACCACTCCTTCCTGCCGAGCTTCAAGGGCGCGAAGCCGTACCACCAGGCGCACGCGCGCGGGGTCAAGCTGATCGGCGCCACCGCGCACTATGTGACCGCGGATCTCGACGAGGGCCCGATCATCGAGCAGGAGGTCGAGCGGGTCGGGCACGAGGTGACGCCGGAGCGGCTGGTGGCGGTCGGCCGGGACGTGGAGTGCCAGGCGCTGGCGCGGGCGGTGAAGTGGCACAGCGAGCACAGGGTGCTGCTGAACGGCACGCGCACGGTGGTGTTCGCGTAGCCGCTGCTGCGCGGCCGGCAGGGCTCCTACGCCCCCGCAGCCGCTCCTGAGCGTCCTCTGCGCCCGCACGGCGCCCGGCGGCGGCCCCCGCACTGCCCGCGGCTTCCTACAGCCGCGACAGCGACGCCGTCGCGTACAGGAAGTCGTCCACGGCCTCGCGCTCCCCGTCGCGTCCCACCGCCGCCTCCTCGGGCGACACGTGCCCCGCCGCCAGCCGG
>NZ_JACBXC010001081.1 GCF_013870535.1 Streptomyces phytophilus
ATCCCGCGACGCCGCCCGCAGGGCGCCCCCGCACGGCCGTCACGCCGCCCCTCATCCGGCACGACGAGCCCTGTGGAGCCCATCCATGTCCGTATTCGGCGCGCTCTCCTCCCTCCTGTCCACCCTCGCCGACACCCTCGACCCCCTCTTCGGCGCCTCCGCCACCGCCGTCGCGATCGTCGTCTTCACCCTGTGCGTACGCCTCGCCCTGCACCCCCTCGCGCGGGCCGCCGCCCGCGGCGAGCGGGTGCGCCGGGACCTCGCGCCGCAGGTGGCGGAGATCCAGCGCAAGCACCGCAACGACCCCGAGCGGCTGCGCCGCGCGCTCACCGAGACGTACGGGGACGCCGGCGCCTCGCCGCTGGCGGGCTGCGGGCCGATGGTGCTGCAGATCCCGGTGTTCATGGTGATGTACCGGCTCTTCACCGGCCACGACCACGACCTGCTCACCCACACCCTGCTCGGCGCCCCGCTGGGCGGGCGGTGGTCCGACGCGCTCGCGGACGGCGGGGTGTTCGGGGCGCACGGCATGGTCTACGCGGGCCTCTTCGCGGTGATCGCGGGGGTGGCGGCGTACACGTTCTGGCGCAGCCGCCGGCTGCTGGCCGAGCGCAAGGCGGAGGCGGAGGCCGTACGGAAGGCGGAGGCGGCGAAGACCGCGCGGAACACGAAGTACACCAGGAAGGGCAGGAAGGCGAAGGCCGCGCCGCCGCCCGCGCCCCTGCCCGAACTCCCGGGTCCCGCCGCGGGGCTGACCCGCTGGCTGCCCCTGCTCTCCTTCGGCACCCTGGTCACGGCCGCGATCGTGCCGCTGGCCGCGGGCCTCTACCTGGCGACCACGACCGCCTGGACCGCCGCCGAGCGCACCCTCCTCCACCGCCACCCGGGTCCACGGGCTGAACAGGGTCTTGCGGAGTAAACAGCGGTCAACGGATGATCGATCGACCGCGGAGAGGGGAGTCATCACATGAAGCTGCTGCGTGTCGGACCGCCGGGGAGCGAGCGCCCGGCCCTGCTGGACGACGGAGGGACCCTGCGGGACCTCTCCGGAGTCGTGTCCGACGTGGACGGAGCGCTGCTGTCCGACGACGCGGCGCTCGCCCGCGTACGGGACGCCGCCGCGGCCGGCGGGCTGCCGGCGCTGGCCGCCGAGGGCCTGCGTACGGGGCCGCCGGTGGCCCGGATCGGCAAGATCGTGTGCATCGGGCTGAACTACCACGACCACGCGGCCGAGACCGGCGCGGCCATCCCGGCGGAGCCGATCCTCTTCATGAAGGCCCCGGACACGGTGGTCGGCCCCGACGACACGGTACTCGTGCCGCGCGACAGCGCGAAGACGGACTGGGAGGTGGAGCTGGCGGTGGTCATCGGCCGTACGGCCCGCTACCTGGAGTCCGACGCGGAGGCACTGGCCGCCGTCGCCGGCTACGCCGTGGCCCACGACGTCTCCGAGCGCGAGTTCCAGCTCGAACGGGGCGGCCAGTGGGACAAGGGCAAGAACTGCGAGACGTTCAACCCGCTGGGCCCGTGGCTGGTGACGGCCGACGAGGTGCCGGACCCGCAGGCCCTCGGGCTGCGGCTGTGGGTGAACGGCGAGAAGCGGCAGGACGGCACGACGGCCGACCAGATCTTCCCGGTGGCGCATGTGGTGCGCTACCTGAGCCGGTTCATGACGCTGTACCCGGGCGACGTGATCAACACCGGCACGCCGGCGGGCGTCGCGCTGGGGATGGCGGAGCCGAAGCCGTACCTGCGGGCCGGCGACGTGGTGGAGCTGGAGGTCGACGGCCTCGGCCGGCAGCGCCAGGAGTTCAAGGACGCGTAGGACCGGAACACGCCGCGGGCGCCGCCGGAGGGATCCGGCGGCGCCCGCGGCGTGTGTACGGGGCCCGCGAGGCGGGCCCGTACGCGGCGCTCAGTCCTTGAGCAACTCCCGCACCACCGGGGCCAGGGCGCGGAACGCCTTGCCGCGGTGGCTGATGGCGTTCTTCTCCTCGGGGGTCAGCTCCGCGCACGTGCGGTCCTCGCCGAGCGGCTGGAGGACCGGGTCGTACCCGAAGCCCCCGGTGCCCGCCGGCTCGTACCGCAGCGTGCCCTCC
>NZ_JACBXC010001082.1 GCF_013870535.1 Streptomyces phytophilus
GACGGCGACGACCGCCCGCTTCACACGCGGACGCTCACGGCCCCCCGCCCACCAGCCGGTAGTCGTGGCCCGCGCGCAGCGCGAACCCGACCGCGCCGGTGACGGGGTCCACGGAGAAGTCGACCGCGCGGGAGGCGGTCGTGTCCAGCACCTTCAGCGACTTCGCGGACCAGCCGGCGTTCGCGTTCACGATCCGGGACGTGCGCTTCCCGTCACCGTAGCTGTACACCGAGTCCCGCGTCACCGGGAATACCTGCGCCCGAAGCCGCTCCGACGAACCCGCCGCCACACGGCGCACCAGCACGCCCTTCCCGCCCGCGAACGCCGGCACGTCGCCCCGGGCCACCTCGTGGTCCGCGAGCGTCACCGGGCCCTCGTGCCGCTCGCCGGTGTTGACGTCGATCCACGTCCCGGCCGGCAGGTACACGTCCCGCCCGGTCGCCGTCGCGAAGTCCGACCCCCACACCGGCGCGGCGAGCAGCGACTCGCCGAGCATCCACTCGTACCGCCGGGTCGACTCGTCGACCAGCCCGTACGTCCGCTCGTCGGCCGGATACGCCAGGTGCAGCGGCGTCATCGCGTACGGGAAGCCGGAGGCGTGGCCGTCGAGGACCGCGTCGTAGATGTACGGGTGCAGCGAGTCGTGCCACAGCGCCAGCTTCTTGGCGTCCGCGGCCACGTCGTCGCCGAACCGCCACGGCCCCTGGCCGAAGCCGAGCACCGGGGTGAGCGCGTTGAACTGCACGTTGCGGGCGAAGTACGCGCGGTACGCCGGGTCGGTCGGCTCCGCCTTGCCGGGGGTGCCGCCGACGAAGTCCGGGTAGAGGTTGCCGTACCCGCTGGCGGCGATGTTCAGCAGGTTCACCGGCATCCGGTCGGGGTCCTCGTGGTACACCGCGCCCGTGCCGTAGATCGTGTCGTTGATCCGGGCCCAGTCGCCGGGCAGCGAATAGGCGGTGTTGCGCACCATCACCGCGTCCCCGGCGTCGTGCAGCGCCTTCAGCAGCGCGTTCCAGTTGCCGTCGCGCCACAGGTCGGGGGTGTACAGCATGGTGTCCTCCTTCCAGCCGTCCACGCCCCACTTGCGGGTCTGCACCACGTACCAGTCGACGGCCCGCGGATTCCGGCCGTCCAGCACGTACGACGCGCCGGAGGGGAACTGCGCCCTGGTGACCTTCACCGGCTCGCCGTCCGCGTCGGCGAGCAGATAGCCGCGGCGCCTGGCCTCCTCCATGAACCCGGCGTCGGTGACCGGGTTGTGGTTGCCGCCGTCCTCCCGCGCCGCCTTGAAGTTGTTGCGCGCGCCGAGGAGGAGCGCCACGTCGTTGCTCGCGAAGAGCCGCTTCAGCGCGTCGGGGTCCGGATAGCGGGGGTTGGGCAGCCCGTCGTCGCGGCCCGCCTCGGCCGTGTCGTCCCACATACCGAAGGAGTTCGTGGTGCCCTCCGCCGGGTTGCCGCGCTCACCCGGCCAGAAGCCGGAGCCGACCACGCCCCAGCCCAGCGGGTAGCCGCGGTCGAGGAAGTCCCGCACCGTGGTCTCCACCGACGACTGGTACGTGTTCCAGCCCAGGGCCCCGTACGCCTCCCAGCCCAGTTCGAACATCCGCGGCCGCGGCCGGACGTCCGCGTAGCCGGCGGCGTGCCGGGCACGGCGGTAGTCGGCGTAGAGCTGCTTGACGTCCGTGGCGAGGAAGTAGTGCAGCCCGTCGACGCCGGCGGCGCCCGCCACCCCCAACCGGTTCTCCGTCTCCGTCAGCCCGACGCGCTTCTGCCCCTCGGCGAACAGCACTTCGGCGAAGCTCTGCCGGGGAAAGACCGCGAACGCGGACACGAAGCGCTTGCAGGAGCCCTGGTTGGTGACGTTGTCCAGGACCAGCCCGGTCAGCTCCGCCCGCGGACGCGCCTCCACCTTGCCGCTGCACGGCGTGCCCGTCTCCGGCCGGCCGTCCCCGAACGAGCCGTGGTCGCCGAGCCCGTACGCCGGGCCCACGTGCCCCGTACGCAGGTCGACGGTGCTCGACGCGGGCAACCCGGTCACCGCCACCCCCACCGAGCGGGCCCGCGGGCGCAGCACGACGCGCACCGGGCCGCCGT
>NZ_JACBXC010001083.1 GCF_013870535.1 Streptomyces phytophilus
GTGCGCGGTTCACGGTCCGTCTCCCCTCCGCTCAGACCGGCTTGATCGCGGAGAGCGCCTTGCGGACGCTCACCAGGCCGTCGACGATGTCGGAGCGCTTGGCGGCGACTTCGCCCTCGCCGTACTCGTACAGGCCGCCGCCGGTCTTCATGCCGAGCCTGCCCTCGGCGGTCAGCTCGGTGACCAGGGAGGAGACGCCGGTCTCGGTGGACAGGTCGCGGTTGAGGTAGGAGCCGACGGCCTGGTAGATGTCCAGTCCCGCCATGTCGACCAGCCGCATCGGGCCGATGACGGCGAGCTTGTAGCCGACGCCCCACTTCACGACGGTGTCCAGGTCGCGCTGGGAGACCACGCCCTCCTCGACGAGGGCCATGCACTCGCGCAGCACGGCGTAGAGCACGCGGTTCTCGACGAAGCCGGGCACCTCCTTCTCGACCACGGCCTCGTAGCCGAACGACTCGACGATGCCGACGAGGCGCTCCTCGACCGCGGCGCCGGTGCGCGCGCCCCTGACGATCTCGATCATGGGGATGAGGTGCGGCGGGTTGGACCAGTGCATGCCGATCAGCCGCTCGGGGTGGGCCATGTCCACCGCCATGTCGGAGATCGGGATGCCGGAGGTGTTGGTCGCGATGATCGCGTCGTCCCGCACCGCGGCCTCGACCTGGGCGAGCACCGTCTTCTTCAGCTCCAGTCGCTCCGGTACCGCCTCGATGACGAGGTCGGCGCCGGCCAGCGCCTTGGCCTGGTCGCGTTCGAAGCTGACGGAGCCGCCGGGGGTGACGGGCACGTCGAGGCGGTCGAGGTGCGCGACGACGCCGGCGCAGGTCCCCTCCGCCCGCGCCAGGGCCTCTTCGCTGACGTCGTAGAGCCGTACGTCGGATCCGTAGCGGGCGAGCAGCGCGGCGATGCCGGGCCCCATGCTCCCCGAGCCGAGGACGGCGCTGGTGGTGGGAATGCTCACGGTGGTTCCTTTCGTGCTGTGCGTGCTCAGCGGGCGGCCTCTAGCCGGTCGAGCTTGCGGTTGAAGTACATCCAGTAGTTGTCGCGGGCGCGTTCCGGGTAGATGCGGCGGTTCTTCTCGACGCTCTCGTCCGCGTCCGGCGGGTCGTACGGCAGCCCGGAGCCGGCCAGCGCGAGCTGGAAGGCGGCGGCCTTCTCCAGGAAGATCCCGGCGAGCGTCGCGTCGCGGACGTTGCGGCCGACGAACGAGGCGCCGTGGTTGGCCTGGAGTACGGCGTCGGCGTCGCCGAGGACCCGGGCGAGGTCGCGGCCCAGCTCCCGGGTGGTGATGATGTGGCTGGTGGCGTCGAAGCGCGGGACGCCGTGCTCGGCGAACCACACGCCGTGGTTGTTCACCGGCTCGACCGTCCCCCGGCCGGCGCCGAGGACCGTGGCCTGGAACGGGTGCGAGTGGCCGACGACATCGACGTCGGGCCGGGCGAGCATGATCTCGGCGTGCAGCGGCCATTCGAGGTGGCGCAGCCCCTGGCCCTCCAGGACGGTGCCGTCGAAGGCGATGAGGATGTAGTCGCCCGCCCGCACCTCCTCCATGCCGAGGTTGCCGCGCTTGAGCCACAGCCCGCGGCCGTGCGGGTCGCGGTAGGACAGGTGGCCCATGGACATGTCGCCGTGGCCCTCCAGCTCCAGGATCCGGTGGGCCCTGGCGAGGTTGTCGAGCACGTTGGCGACGGAGTCGTCCTGGGAGTACAGCGCATCGCTGGTCTGCATCGGGGTTGCCTCCTTCTCACCGGGCCTGGCCGGCCGCGGCCTGCTCGCGGGCCTCGGCGACGGTCAGGCCGCCGACCCGCTCGTGGATCCGGCCGCCGCTGGCGACGGCCACGCAGACGAACAGCTCGTCGGGGCGCGGCACATCGGGGACGGAGACGGTGACGGCGTCGTAGTGGGAGCGGACGTAGACCTCGTCCTTGTACGCCAGCGGGATGTCGAGGCTCGCGCCGGCGGCGGCCGTCTTGGTCGCGGAGGAGATCCAGGCGGCACCGCCGCCGATCGCCTCGCGCAGCGCGTTGCCGAAGACGGTGGTGACGCAGGCGACGACGTGCTCCTGCTCGCCGGCCAGCCCGGCCAGC
>NZ_JACBXC010001084.1 GCF_013870535.1 Streptomyces phytophilus
GCCCATGACGTCCGTGGAGCCGGAGCGCCCGCGCCCGCTGCTCGCGTCGGCGTCGCACCGGTGGGTGCGGCTGCTGCCGTGGGGCCTGGCGTTCGTGCTGTGCGTCGCCCTCCTGCCCACCACCATCCAGGTCCTCACCGTCGACTACGGGCTGAACGCCGGTGTCGCGAGCCTGCTGGCCGTCGCGCAGTCGGCGCCGCTGCTGCTCGCCGTCACCCGGCCGCTGCTCGCCTGGTACGTGGTCTTCGCCGCGGACGTGGCCGGGGCGCTGGCGCTGCTCAGCGCCGAGTACGGCGAGCGGCAGGAGTGGCCGTTCCCGCCGATGCAGATCGTCGGGTACATCGGCCTCTGCCTCGCCCTCGGCCTGCGCGAGTCCCGCCGGACGCTGGTGCTGGTGTGGCTGGCGACGGCGGGCGCGAACGTCGGGCTGCTGTACGTCGCGCCCGACCGGGTGAACGACAGAAGCATCCTGCTGATGATCCTCGGCGGGGTGACCCTCCTGATCACCGGCGTGCTGCGGGAACGGCACGAGGTGCAGCGCAGGCTGACCGAGCAGGAGACGATCAGCGAGGCCGAGCGCGGCCGGCGGACGCTGCTGGAGGAGCGCGCCCGTATCGCACGCGAGTTGCACGACGTGGTGGCGCACCACATGTCCGTCATCACGGTGCAGGCGGACACCGCGGAGTACCGGCTCGCCGAGCTGCCGCCGGAGGTGCGCGGGGAGTTCACGTCCATCGCGGCGACCGCGCGCGAGTCGCTGGGCGAGATGCGCCGGCTCCTCGGCGTGCTGCGCAGCGAGGAGACGCACGGCGAGGTCGCACCGCAGCCGGACCTGGCGCAGATCGGGCAGTTGGTGGCGGCGACGGAGCGGGCGGGCGGGCCGGTGGAGTTCACGCCCTGCGACGCCGACGTGCCGGAGGCGGTAGGGCTGTCCGCGTACCGCATCGTCCAGGAGGCGCTGGCGAACGTCGTACGGCACGCGCCGGGCGCCGCGACGCGGGTGTCGCTGTCGCTCTCCGACGGCGGCGACCGGCTCGCCGTCCTCGTCGTCAACGGGCCGCCGCCGGAGCTGCCCGCCGCGCCGCTGGAGCAGAGCGGCACCGGGCACGGGCTCGTCGGCATGCGCGAGCGGGTGCGGCTCGTCGACGGCACCTTCGACGCGGGCCCGCTGCCGGACGGCGGCTTCCGGGTCGCGGCCGACCTCCCCCTGAACGGAAAGGACCCCGGGTGACGACGCGCGTCATCATCGTCGACGACCAGGCCATGGTGCGGGCGGGCTTCGCCGCGCTGCTGGCGGCCCAGAGCGACATCGACGTCGTGGGCGAGGCCCCCGACGGCGCGCAGGGCGTGGAGCTGAGCCGGCGTACCCATCCCGACGTCGTGCTGATGGACGTCCGCATGCCCGAGATGGACGGCCTGGAGGCCGCGCGCCGCATCCTGGCGCCGCCCGCGGGGGATGGGGGCACCGCCCACGCCGTTCAGGCCGTGGGGGACCACCGGCCGCGGGTGCTGATGCTCACCACCTTCGACGTGGACGACTACGTCTACGAGGCGCTGCGCGCGGGCGCGAGCGGCTTCCTGCTGAAGGACGCGCCGCCGGCGGACCTCATCGCGGCGGTACGGGTCGTGGCCTCCGGCGACGCGCTGCTCGCCCCGTCGGTGACCCGGCGGCTCATCGCGGACTTCGCCCGGCAGCGGCCCGCCGGCCGGGGCAAGCCCGCGCTGCGGCTGAACGCGCTGACGGAGCGCGAGACCGAGGTCCTGACCCTGGTGGCCCGCGGCCGGTCCAACACCGAGATCGCCGAGACCCTGGTGCTGGCGGAGCAGACGGTGAAGACGCACGTCAGCCGGGTCCTGACCAAGCTCGACCTGCGCGACCGCGCGCAGGCGGTCGTCATCGCGTACGAATCGGGGCTGGTCGCCCCCGGCGAGTAGGGGTAGGGCCAGCCCCACCGCCACCCCCTACCCCGGTACTACCTCCACATCGGCTCCCGGGTATGACGCCCGGCGGGCAGCCGTCCGCGCACTCTTCAGCCGTCAGCACGAAGAGATGACGAAAGGGCGGATCATGAGACTGCGTGGCAGCA
>NZ_JACBXC010001085.1 GCF_013870535.1 Streptomyces phytophilus
GCACCGCGGGCGGCGGGGGCAGCGGCGGCGCGAGCGGGCCGGACGACGCGGCAGGGGGCGGCCGCACCCGGCTGGTGGCGCCCCGGTTCAACCGCGTCGTCGAGTCCGTGCCGCACGACGGCGCGTATGTCACCGCGCCCGGGCACCTCTTCACCCGCTTCGTCCTCGCCGACTCCCTCGGCCGCGCCCCCGACGTCCGCACCCGCCCCGAGATGACCGTCCCGCTCCCCGACGACCTCCCCTTCCCCGTCGACGCCGTCTACACGTGGGTCGACGGGGACGACCCCGCGTGGCGCCGCCGCCGCGCCGCCGCGGGCGGTGTCCCGTACCACGCCGAGGCCGCGAACGACGCCCGCTACCTCAACCGCGACGAGCTTCGCTACTCGCTCCGTTCGCTGCACCTGTACGCCCCCTGGATCCGGCACGTCCACCTCGTCACCGACGACCAGGCCCCCGACTGGCTCGACACCGCCCACCCCCGCCTCACCGTCGTCGACCACCGCGACGTCTTCGCCGACCCGGGCGTCCTGCCCACGTTCAACTCGCACGCCATCGAGAGCCAGCTCCACCACATCGACGGCCTGGCCGAGCACTTCCTCTACTTCAACGACGACGTCTTCCTCGGCGCCCCGCTGCTGCCCGACCGCTTCTTCCTGCCCAGCGGCATCACCCGCTACTTCCCGTCCCGCGCGCTGCTGCCCTCCGGGCCGCCGGCCCCCGGCGACGTACCGGTGTCGATCGCCGGAAAGAACAACCGGGCGCTGCTTCAGGAGAGGTTCGGCACGTACGTCACGCAGAAGATGAAGCACACGCCGCACGCCCTGCGGCGCAGCACCCTGGCCGAGATCGAGGAGCGCTTCCCGGACCGGCACCGGCAGACGGCGGCAAGCCGCTTCCGCAGCGCCACGGACCTGAGCATCCCGTCCGCGTTCCACCACTACTACGCGGCCGCCACCGGCCGCGCGGTCCCCGGGCAGATCCCGTACGACTACTTCGACCTCGCCCACCCGGACCTCGCCGCCCGCCTGGCGCGGCTGCTGCGCCGCCGCGACCGGAACGTCTTCTGCCTCAACGACACGCTCTCCGGCGCGGGCGACCTGGCCTGGCAGGTGGCGCTCGTGCGGCCGTTCCTGGAGGCGTACTTCCCCGACCCCAGCCCGTTCGAGAGGTGAGCAGGCCATGCCCCTGGCCGTCCGCACGCCGGTGCACCCGGCCGCGCCGCCCGGCACCGGCGCGTACCCCCGCGCGCTCAACGTGCTCAGCCGCAAGGAGACCGCGGTCCAGCGCCAGCTGCGACGCGCGGGCCTCGCCGGCTACGAGCCGCTGACGCAGGCGACGCTGCTGGCGCTCGCGGAGCACGCGCCGCCGCACGCGGCGGTCTACGACATCGGCGCCCACATCGGGCTGTACGCGGCCCTCGTCGACCTCGTCCACGGCGCCAAACGGCTCCAGACCGTCGCCTTCGAGCCGACCCCGCGCACGGCGGAGCTGTGCCGCGCCCTGCGCGACGGCAACGGACTGGGCTTCGACGTACGGCAGCTGGCGCTCTCGGACAGCACCCGCACGGCGGAGCTGTACCTGTCGCTGAAGGCGGAGAGCTCCAACTCCCTCAACGAGGCGCACCGCGCGCACACGGAGTCGGTGCGGGTGCCCGTCGGCACGGTGGACGCCTTCGCGGAGCGGCACGGGCACGCGCCGTACCTGATCAAGATCGACGTCGAGACGCACGAGCCCGAAGTCCTCGCGGGCGCGCGCAGGGTGCTGCGCGCGCACCGCCCGTGGATCGTCTGCGAGGTGCTGCCCGGCACGGACGCCGCCGCGATGGCCTCGGTGCTCGCGGAGCTGACGGCGCTGGGGTACGGGCTGCACCTCATCCACCCGGAGACGCCGTGGCGCAGGCACGACGCGAAGAGCTACGGGCCGCACGTCCAGGGGCAGTGCCGCGACTGGCTGTTCGCACCGCGGCCGCTGACGGACGGCTTCTACGCGGCGCAGCGGGAGTGGCTGCGGGCGGTGCTGGCGTGCGGCAAGGAGGAGAACGTCGTGGTGCCGCCGGGCGAGCCGTTCCCGCGCGGGTGGAACGC
>NZ_JACBXC010001086.1 GCF_013870535.1 Streptomyces phytophilus
CAGCTTGACGAACGCCGAGCCGACGATCACGCCGTCGGCGAACGCGGCGACCTCGGCCGCCTGCTCCGCCGTCGAGACGCCGAGGCCGACGCAGACCGACAGGCCGCCGTCCCGTACCGCCTCGGTGGCGCGGGTGCGGCGGACCAGGTCCTGGGCCTCGCGGCCCACGGACTCGCGGGTGCCGGTGACGCCCATCAGCGACGCGGCGTAGACGAAGCCGCTGCCCGCCGCCGTGATGGCCGAGAGCCGCTGCTCGCGGCTGCTGGGGGCGACCACGAAGACCGTGGCCAGGCCGTGCTTGCCGGCCGCCTGCCGCCACGGGTCCGACTCCTCGACGGGCAGGTCGGGCAGGATGCAGCCCGCGCCGCCCGCCGCGGCCAGGTCCTCGGCGAAGCGCTCGGGGCCGTAGCGGTCGACCGGGTTCCAGTACGTCATGCAGAGCACGGGCGCGTCCGTCGCGGACTGCACCTCGGCGACCGTGCGGATCACGTCCTTGATGCGCAGCCCGCCGCGCAGCGCGATGTCGTCGGCGGTCTGGATCACCGGGCCGTCCAGCACGGGGTCGCTGTGCGGCAGGCCGACCTCGACGGCGTCGCAGCCGCCTTCGAGCATGGCGGTCATGGCCCGTACGCCCGTGTCCACGTCCGGGAAGCCGGCGGGCAGGTAGCCGATGAGGGCCGCCCGGTCCTCCGCCTTCGCGGCGGTAAGCACGGCGTCGAGCCGCGCGATGTTGCCCGTCACCGGTCCGCCTCCTCGGCGTCGTAGAGCCCGAAGTAGCGGGCGGCGGTGTCCATGTCCTTGTCGCCGCGGCCGGAGAGGTTGACGACGATCAGGCCGTCGGGGCCCAGCTCCCGGCCGACCTGGAGCGCGCCGACGAGCGCGTGCGCGCTCTCGATGGCCGGGATGATGCCCTCGCTGCGCGACAGCAGC
Organism: Streptomyces phytophilus; assembly: GCF_013870535.1. Classification (GTDB taxonomy): domain Bacteria; phylum Actinomycetota; class Actinomycetes; order Streptomycetales; family Streptomycetaceae; genus Streptomyces; species Streptomyces phytophilus. Next base: position 931 of record NZ_JACBXC010001086.1, read on the forward strand.
CGCAGCGCCTCCATGGCCTCGTCGTCGGTCACGGCCCGGTACTCGGCGCGGCCGGCGTCCTTGAGGTAGGCGTGCTCGGGGCCGACGCCCGGGTAGTCGAGGCCGGCGGAGATCGAGTACGGCTCGGTGATCTGGCCGTCCTCGTCCTGGAGCACGTACGACCGGGAGCCGTGCAGGATCCCGGGCTCGCCGAGGCTGAGGGTGGCGGCGTGCTCGCCGCTGGTCAGGCCGTGCCCGGCGGGCTCGCAGCCGACGAGGCGCACGGCGGGGTGCGGCAGGAAGGCGTGGAAGAGGCCGATGGCGTTGGAGCCGCCGCCGACGCAGGCGACAGCCGCGTCGGGCATCCGGCCCGTGCGGTCGAGCAGCTGCTGCCGGGCCTCGATGCCGATCACCCGGTGGAAGTCGCGGACGAGCGCGGGGAAGGGGTGCGGGCCTGCGACCGTGCCGAAGAGGTAGTGGGTGTGGTCGACGTTGGCGACCCAGTCGCGGAACGCCTCGTTGATGGCGTCCTTCAGGGTGCGGCTGCCGGACTTCACCGGAATGACCTCGGCGCCGAGGATCCGCATCCGGGCGACGTTGAGCGCCTGGCGCTCGGTGTCGATCTCGCCCATGTAGACGGTGCACTCCAGGCCGAGGAGCGCGCAGGCGGTGGCGGTGGCCACGCCGTGCTGGCCCGCGCCGGTCTCGGCGATGACGCGGGTCTTGCCCATGCGGCGGGTGAGCAGGGCCTGGCCCAGCACGTTGTTGATCTTGTGCGAGCCGGTGTGGTTGAGGTCCTCGCGCTTGAGGAAGACCCGGGCGCCGCCGGCCTGTTCGGCGAAGCGCGGCACCTCGGTGAGCGGGCTGGGCCGGCCGGTGTAGTTGACCAGCAGGTCGTTCAGCTCGGCGACGAACGCGTCGTCGGTCTTGGCCTTCTCGTACGCGACGGCGACCTCGTCGACGGCCGCGCGCAGCGCCTCGGGGATGAACTTGCCGCCGTACGCGCCGAAGTAGCCCTCGGCGGTCGGCACCTGACGTTCTGGGTCAGGGATGAAGAAGTCTGTGGGCATGGCTGATCCTCGGTCGGAACGGATGACGGACGGCGTGGGGACACGCCGCCTGCCATCGCATGCCGTTGATCTGCCCGGGCTCGGCCCCGATGTGGTACCGCACG
>NZ_JACBXC010001087.1 GCF_013870535.1 Streptomyces phytophilus
ACCGCCGCGCGGCGGCTCGCGCGGCGGCCCCCGCGCTTCTACGGTGGCCGCGCCCGGCCCGTCCGGACACCCCCGTCCCCGAAGGCGCCCATGGAGGCCGCGATGAGCAGCACACCCCCGACCGGCAGATCGCCGGATGTGTACGAGGAAGTACAGCAGAGCGAGGAGTTCGGGGAGCTGCGACGCGCGCACCGTTCGTTCGCGTTTCCGCTGACCGTCGGATTCATCACCTGGTACCTGCTGTACGTGCTGCTGTCGAGCTACGCGGACGGCTTCATGGGCACCGAGGTCGCCGGCAACATCAACGTGGCGTTCGTGCTGGGCATCCTGCAGTTCGTCACCACGTTCGCCATCGCCTGGTGGTACGCGCGGCACGCAGCCGCGAAGCTCGACCCCAGGTCCGAGCAGCTCAAGGCCGAGGTCGAGGGCCGGGTGGCCGGCAACGGCACGGAGGTCGGGAAATGACGGGCGCCACCACGACGAACGCGCTGCAGATGTTCGCCCAGTCGGAACCGGGTGAGCACCGCACGCTGATCGTCACGCTGTTCTCCGTGTTCGTGGCGTTCACGCTCGCGGTGACGGTCTGGGCGGGACGCAAGACGAAGGACGCCACCGACTACTACGCGGGCGGCCGTTCCTTCACGGGCTTCCAGAACGGGCTGGCGATCTCCGGGGACTACATGTCCGCGGCCTCCTTCCTCGGCATCGCCGGCGCCATCGCGCTGGCGGGCTACGACGGGTTCCTGTACTCCATCGGCTTCCTGGTCGCCTGGCTGGTCGCGCTGCTGCTGGTCGCAGAACCGCTGCGCAACTCGGGCCGGTTCACCATGGGCGACGTGCTCGCGTACCGGATGCGCCAGCGTCCCGTGCGCACCGCGGCCGGGGTGTCGACCATCGTGGTGTCGATCTTCTACCTGCTGGCGCAGATGGTCGGCGCGGGCGCGTTGGTCGCGCTGCTGCTGGGGATCACCGGTGAGGCCGGCAAGAATCTCATCGTGGTCCTCGTCGGCCTGGTGATGATCCTCTACGTCACCATCGGCGGCATGAAGGGCACCACGTGGGTGCAGATCATCAAGGCCGTGCTCCTGATCCTGGGCACCCTGCTGATCACGATCCTGGTGCTGGCGAAGTTCGACTTCAACATCTCCCAGCTGCTGGGCGCGGCCGCGGACAACTCCGGCAAGGGCTCGGCGTTCCTGGAGCCCGGGCTGAAGTACGGCGTGACGAGCACCTCGACCATCGACTTCATCTCGCTGGGCATCGCGCTGGTGCTGGGCACCGCGGGTCTGCCGCACATCCTGATCCGCTTCTACACGGTGCCGACCGCGCAGACCGCGCGTAAGTCGGTGCTCTGGGCGATCGGCATCATCGGCGGCTTCTACCTGATGACCATCGCGCTGGGCTTCGGCGCCGCCGCGCTGATCAAACAAGAGACGATCATCGAGTCCAACCCGGCGGGCAATACCGCGGCACCACTACTCGCGGAAGAAATCGGCGGCGGAGCAGGATCCACCGGAGGCGCGATCCTGCTGGCGATGATCTCGGCAGTCGCGTTCGCCACGATCCTCGCGGTCGTCGCCGGACTCACCCTGGCGTCCTCGTCGTCGTTCGCGCACGACCTGTACGCCAACGTCATCCGCAAGGGCAAGGCCACCGAGAAGGAGGAGATCGCCGCGGCGCGGATCGCGGCGGTCGCGATCGGCGCGGTCGCCATCCTGCTGGGTGTCTTCGCGGGCAGCCTCAACGTCGCCGGCCTGGTGGCCCTGGCCTTCGCGGTGGCGGCGTCGGCGAACCTGCCGACGATCCTCTACAGCCTGTTCTGGAAGCGGTTCACCACCCAGGGCGCGCTGTGGTCGATCTACGGCGGCCTGTTCACCTCGGTGTTCCTGGTGCTGTTCTCCCCGGTGGTCTCCGGCAAGGAGACCAGCATGTGGCCGGGCGTGGACTTCCAGTGGTTCCCGCTGGAGAACCCGGGTCTGATCTCCATCCCGGCCGGCTTCCTCCTCGGCTGGCTCGGCTCGATCCTGTCCAAGGACGAGGACGCCACCGGCAAGAAGTACGCCGAGCTGGAGGTCCGCTCCCT
>NZ_JACBXC010001088.1 GCF_013870535.1 Streptomyces phytophilus
CGTCCGCCGCCGGCGGGGGCGGACGCTCCCCATCAGCCCCGGCCGCGTCCTCCCCCGGCGCGGCCGGGGCACCACCTACTCCAACACGAAGGGGACTCGAAATTGGTTGAGTGCGTGACGAAGGCGACAGCGCAGACCGCCGTGACACCTTCCCCGATCACAGTGGGCCTTGAGCTGGACTCGTGGCGCGACGCGGCCCTCCGCCCGACCATGGGCCCACGATGCCCATTCTGCGGCAGCCACAATACGGGCGGCTCGCTGGATAGCCAGGGCAGGAAAAAGGAATTCTGCCTCGACTGCGGACAGGACTGGATCTCATAAACAGCCTCCTTGTCCGCCAGTCCGCACTGCTCTTGTGCACCTCAGCGGACCCTGGTGCGGTGCCCGTCCCACCGGCCAGCCGCTGACCGACGTCGTTCGACCGCTGGAGGAGTAAATGACTTGTTGTGGCTGGCCTATGGTGAAATCCCAGGATGGCCGGTATTACACGTGCCTGCACTGCTGGAAAGAGGAGCCCGCATAGGCCGCCCGGCGGGAGCGCCAAGAGGAGGCGCCGCGCCACCCATACGTGGACCGCCGACCACCGGCCCGGCCCTTAGACTGTCCCGCACCCCGCCGCCCGAGAGGAGCCCGTCCATGCGCCCTGCACGGTTCGAGACCACCCTGAAGACCCTCCTCCAGCAGGCCGGAGGCCCTGTTCAGGACGTCAGAACCGTGTCCGAAGCGGGCTATGACCGGCACCCGTATGGCCTGGTCGTGACGTACGCGACGGGCGCCCGCGTGGTGCTGCAGTTCGTGCAGACCTCGGCGCCCGGGGACTCCGATTTCTCCAAGCCGGAGCAGATCATCGAGGGCGACTCGGCGCCGACGCCGATGCCGATGCCCGACGACCTGATCGACGGCGGCCGGCTGCAACTCCGCGCGGTAGACCGGCACCTGGCCGCGCTGGTCACGGCGAGCGGCTCGCGCGAAGTGCGATCGGCGGAAGCCTTCTCCACGCGGGACAGCAAGGGCGCCATCGAATACGGACTCAAGATCGAATACCACGATGACAGCACGATCTACGTGTACGTCGTGGACGCTCTCCCGCAGGGCCGCGACCTGCAGCCCGGGCGGGAGTACCAGGTCCCGGCCGCAGTCTGACCCAGAGCGCCGGGGCGTTTCGCAGCACGACCACCACACCAGGAGGTCACAATGCGCACTCGGTTCGATCCCGCACAAGTCCAGGGCAACTGCCCTTCCTGCGGCAGCAGCGTCTCTGCCCCGTCCGGGCAGCAGACGCCGCCGCATCAGCCGCCCGGATCCCGTGAGATGTGCCCCGGCTCCGGGCAGCCGGCGAACTAGCACCAGCCGCTGACACCGGCGAACTCCCCGGCCGCGCCTGGCCCCTTACCGGGCGCGGCCGGCTGTCTCCGTCGAGACCTACGACCCAGGTCCTACGACCGGAGTTTCACATCTGACCGATCTTGACCGCTCGTGATCACTTCCTGTGAAAGGGGTTGCTGCGGAAACGTTTATCCATTTTCGTGACGCGAGTAGATATATGCGTCGTACATGCACGCTCTGGCCGCCCTGCTTCCCCGTCCCCGCAGTGTGACGGCCATGACGACCTGGGGAGAGTGGGACAACGATGTCCCTGAGAGACCGCATACGCACACTCGAAGATCAATTCGAAGGAATCTCGATCGCTCTGGGGTTCGCGGTGACGCTGGAGGAACCGGAGCGCAGCCGGCGGCTGCAGCTCGTCATCCATGCGCTCCACACCGCCCGCCAGGAGCTGCGCGCCGTACGGGATGCCGACCGCCGGCGCCCGAAGTTAGGTGCCGTCGCGCCCGCCGGTGCCGGCGTCTCGGTGGGTGCCGTGCTGACGTGGCTACGCGACCACAAGGCGGCGACAGCCGCGGTCGGCATCACGGCAGCCACCGCCATCGCCATCGGCATCGCGCAACTGCCCGACACTGGCGCCCCGGATGGCGGACAGGCGCGGCCGTCCGCTGCGTCGCCGGCGCCGACGCTGGCGCCAACGCATCCCGAGCCAGAGAGCGGCGGGCCCGGCGAGAAGCGGCCGAGCAGCACGCACAC
>NZ_JACBXC010001089.1 GCF_013870535.1 Streptomyces phytophilus
CCGGACCCGCCGCCTGCCCCGCCTGCCCCACCGGTACCGCCGGAGCCGCCGGAGCCGCCGCCTTCGAGCCGTACGTTGTCGAACACCCCCGTCGCCTCGCTCGGCCCCGCCCCGATGCTCAGCGACCCGAACGACCGCTCCACCCGCACCGTCTCCGGCGCCGCCACGAACAGCCCCGCCCGCGCCGTCCGCGGCAACCCGGCCGCGGAGACGCTGCCGACCTCGCGCCAGCGTTCGCCGTCGGCGGACTCGTAGCCGGTCAGCCGGTCGCCCTCGCGCGTCAGCCGCAGCCACACCGGAGCGTCCCCGGCCACCGCACCGCCGGCGACGTCGTGCTCGAACCCGTACTGCAGCCGCACCCCGTGCCCGTGCGTGCGCATCAGCGCCACGTACGGACTCCCCGGTTCCGTACCCGCCTTGACGATCAGACCGGCCTTCGCCCACGGCGCGTCCGTGCCCTTGCCGAGCGTCAGGTCCGTCACGCGCGCGGTGACGCTGCCGTCCCCGGCCAGCGGCCTGTGCACGAAGCGGAACGAGTCCGCGACCCGGTCCGCCGCCCCCGTACCGGAGCCGCCGCCGCCGTCGTCGGACGTGGCCATCTTGCTGCCGCCCGCCGACGCCAGCGACACGAGCACCGTCACGACCACACCCGCGAGCAGCGTGAGCAGCCACCGGTCGACACTGCGCAGCTTCGTGAACTCCGCGCGCAGCAACTGCCAGAACCCGTCACGCGCGGGCGGCAGCTTTGACCGGTACGGGGCCACACCCCCGGCGCCCGCCCCCGTACCCGTCCCCATGCCCGTCCCCGTGTCCGCAGTCATCGCGGATCCTCCCCCTCCGGGCCGGCGGCGAACTCCGCCTCCCCGCGCGTCAGCTCCATGTACGCCTCCTCCAGCGACGCCCGGTGCGCCGCCAGCTCCGAGAACGGCACCCCCTCCGCGCCCAGCAGCACCGCCACCCGCTCCGCCGCGAGACCCGACACCGTCAGCGACTCCCGGCCCGTCGCCGCCACCGTCGCCCCCGCCGCCGCCAGCACCGTCATCGCCCGCTCCCGCGCCCCCGTACGCAGCGCGACGCGGCTGTCGGAAGCGGCGGCCAGCACCTCGGCCACCGGCATGTCCGCGACGAGCCGGCCGCGGCCGATCACCACGAGGTGGTCGGCGGTGTCCTGAAGCTCGCTCATCAGGTGGCTGGAGACGAGCACCGCCCGGCCCTCCGCCGCCAGCCGGCGCAGAAAGCCGCGTATCCAGCGGATGCCCTCCGGGTCCAGCCCGTTGACCGGCTCGTCGAAGAGCAGGACCGGCGGATCGCCGAGGAGCGCGGCGGCGATGCCGAGGCGCTGGCGCATCCCCAGCGAGTAGCCGCCGACCCGCCGCCGGCCCGCCGCGGCGAGACCCACCTGCTCCAGCAACTCGTCCACGCGGCGCGGCGGCAGGCCGTGCGAGTGCGCCAGCCACAGCAGGTGGTCGCGCCCGCGGCGGCTGGGGTGCACGGCCGCCGCGTCGAGCGCGGCGCCGACGTGCTGCAGCGGGCGGCGCAGCGCCGCGTACGGGCGGCCGCCGACCAGCGCACTGCCCCCGTCGGGCCCGTCGAGGCCCAGGACGATGCGCATCGTGGTGGACTTCCCGGCCCCGTTGGGGCCGACGAACCCGGTGACCCGACCGGGGACGACCGTGAACGACAGACCGTCCACGGCGGCGACGGGCCCGAAGCGCTTGCGCAGCTCCCGGACCTCGATGGTTGCTTCTGACGCTGCCATGGTGAGGAGGCTACGAAGCGGGCGGCGGGCGGGTCGTCACGCGGGGGAGGAGTCTTGCGGGCGGCTGGGTAGCTCGTGTGGGGGAGGCGGTCGTCCTGGGCGGGAGGGACGCCGGAGAGGGCGGGCGCGGGGACAATGGCGGACGTGACGGGAGCACGGGGGGAGTGGGCGGGGGGTACGGGCGTGACGCGGGGGGCGGAGGGTCCGTACGCGACGGGCGGGGACGGCGCGGCCAGGACGGACCGCACGGCGGACGCGGCCCGTACGCACGACGCGGACCGCAGAGCCGACACGGCCGGTACCCGCGACGCGAACGGCGAGC
>NZ_JACBXC010000109.1 GCF_013870535.1 Streptomyces phytophilus
CTGCGGCAGCAGCCGTGCCGCCAGGTCGATCATGAGGTGCATGTGCTCGGGCGTCGGCGGTACGTACGGGTAGTCCACGGCCTCCGCGATGTCCCAGGCGTGCATCCAGCACTCGAAGGCCCGGTCCAGGAAGGCGTCCCGCAGCGGGAGCGCCGCCCCGCCGCCGTACGGCACGGACAGGTCGGCGACGCCGCCGCCGGCGAACCCCGCGGTCCGTATCAGCGCGTACGTCTGGTCCCGCCACTCGCCGCGCATCTTGCTCGCGTGCCTGCGCCGGAACTCCCGTGCGAGCGACTGCTGTTCCGCGTACGACGACCCGGCCTCCCGCCACAGCGCCTCGGTGCGCTCGGCGGGGGAGGAGACCGTGCGCGGGTGGGTCTCGTCGGCGGGCGCGTCGGCGGCGAGCGGGTCGGGGAGGCCGAGCGCGAGGGCCAGCAGCCCGTCGACGGCCAGGAGGTGGCCGATGACGCCGGCCACCGACGTCTCGCGTACCGACGGCCGGTCGTCGTCGTACCACGCGAGCCGGACCGGAGCGCCCCAGTCCGCCTCGCCCATGTCGTCCAGCAGCGCGTCGAGCCGGGCCGCCTCCGCGTCGTACGGCACGGACCAGCGCGGCATCGGGATCCCCGGCATCCGCCGCGTGAGGCACAGCTCCAGGACCCCGCTGCGCAGGGCCGGGTCCATGTCGAGGTTGTCGTGCGGGTGCAGGAGGCGTACGGCATCGCGCAGCCGGAGTGCTTCGTCCGCGCAGGGCGCGCAGTCGGTCAAGTGCGCCTCGACGGCGGCGGTCTCCTCGGGGGCGCAGGCCGCCAGCGCCCACGCGCCGAGCAGGGACTTCAGCCGGCGGTGGTCGTAGGGGCCCATGATCATGACGGCCGCCCGGCCTCGGTGTACGCGGTGGCCAGCATCTGCAGCCCGAGGCGCAGCCGGCGGCGGGCCTCGTCGGCGGAGACGCCGAGTTCCGCGGCGGTCTGGCGGTAGTCGCGGCGTTTGAAGTACGCCAGCTCCAGCGCGGCGCGCAGCGGTTCGGGCATGGACGTGACGATGTAGTCGGCGCGGGCGGCGGCGGTGACGGCGCGGATGCGCTCCTCGCTGTCCGCGATCTCGCCGGCCGCACCCGCCTGGATCACGGCCCAGCGCAGCCGCCGCACGGCGTGCTTGTGCGCGAGGCCGGCCAGGAAGGAACGCAGCTGGCCGCGCTTCGGGTCGTACGCGTCGGGGTGCTGCCAGACGTACGAGAACACCTCGGACAGCACGCCGTTCGCCTCCTCCTCGTTCTCCAGCACGCGCAGCGCGAGGCCGTAGACGAGGGGCGCGAAGCGGTCGTACAGCTCGCTGAGCGCCGCGGCCTCGCCGCGCGCGAGCCGCTGCTGCATCTTGCGGTTCCAGCGGGGCGGGAAGGCGCCCCGGCCGGTGCCGTGCGGTCCGGTGCCGTGCGCCATGCGCCCCCTATCCGTCGCCCCGCCCCTGGTTGCCGCTGTCAACGAATGTAGCGCCGGGGAGTGGGGGCGTACGCCCTCGGAGCGCTATCTGTACCGCATGACGTGCAACAGAAGGCAACGAATTGCCAACGGTTATCCAGTGCTGACCGGAATGCGGGGGACGTGTGGGGCGATTGCGCATAGGGTCGGTGTTTCATCTTGTGTGCTGTGGGCACAGCAGGTGACACGTGCAACACGGCAGACGCGAATGGCAGAAACGGACGGGCGAGCGGGCGCGACAGGCTGACAGGCGACGGAAGGACAGCGACCGGGTGTCTTTGCTGCAGGTGACCACCGACAACCGAGGCGACTGGTACGTCCTGTGGGTCTGCGGCGAGCTGGACCTGGTCACCTCGCCCCGCGTGCGGCAGCACGTGCACGACGCCGTCGCCCAGGGCCGCCGCCGCCTCGTCCTCGACCTCTCCGCGGTCCGCTTCTGCGACTCCAGCGGCGTCGGCGTGCTCATCGCCGCGCGCCGGCTGCTGAGTTCCTGCGGCGGCGAGTTCCGCCTGATCCTGCCGGCGGACGGCGGGGTGGGTGCCGCGGGCGCGGCCGGGGGCGTCTCGGGGACCGCGGTCTCCGGCGGGGCGCACGTGAACCGGGTGCTCGCCGCGCTGGGCGTACGGCGGCTGTTCGCCGTCTACGCGGACGTGGACGACGCCACGAGCGGCACGGCGGAGCCGCTGTCGGCGTAGCCGCCGGGGGAGTTGGGGCTCAGTCGGCCTCCTGCGGGAACTCCTCGGAGAACTCGTCCGCGGGCTCGTCGCGCGCCTGCAGTCCCGCGACCCACAGCGGCATCAGCCACACCGCCGCCAGCGCGTACACCAGCACCCACACCGCCGGCACCCCCGGCAGCCCGTCCGCGCCCACCGCCTCGGCCAGCACGAACACCCCTGCCGCCACGGCCAGCAGCGCCGTCGCCGCCCGGTGCGCGACGGCCCCGGCGCGGTCGCGGTCGGCGAGCTGCCGCTCGTCCAGCATCCGCGTACGCAGCTCCAGCAGGCCGCGCGTCCCGCCGTTCAGCAGGCCGGTGGCGACCATCCACAGCACCAGCAGGACGGCCAACGGCGCGACGAGCCAGGCGGTATCGAGGGCGTACAGCAGTCCGGCGCACGTCAGCGCGGCGGCGGTGAGCGCCACATGCGCGCCGACGACGGCGCGGCGCCGCCCGGCGGTGGCGAACACCGGGCGCACGCCGGCGTCGTTCATGACCCGGAACATGGCGCGGTCGTACTTCGTGGCCCGCTTCGCGTCGCCGAAGGCGCGCTCGGTCGTGGGCTGGCTCATCGTGCTCCCCTGTCTGCGCTTTCTCTCGTGTCGTCGTGCCTGCGGCCGGTCCCGCCGGCCTCCCTGTCCGTCCCGTACAGCTCGTCGCTGAGCGGGCGGAACGGCCGGAGTGCGAACAGCACTTCCACCGGCAGCTCGAAGTACTCCGCTATGCGCAGAGCGAGGTCGAGGCTCGGGTTGTACTGCCCGCGCTCGATGTGCCCGATCGTCTGGTAGTGCGCGCCGACGGCCTCGGCCAGCTGCTTCCGCGACACGCTCCGCTCTGCGCGGATCACCGACAGTCTGTTGTGGACCTGCTCGCTCATGTATAAGAAGTTATACATCGATGCCCGGCCGCGCAAGAGGAAGGGGACACCGAATCGACTACGGAGAGTGCCGAAACTGGGCAGAGCCCCAACACGCATGGGCGAACTCTTCCGTTACGCAACGAAGTCGGCCCCGACTCCACTACCCTTCATCAGGTGCGAGTTGTCATGCGGCGACACGGACCCGCGGCCCGCGAATCGGTGGCCGGGGCGGTGCGGAATTGCCGGACTCGTACAAGGTCACAGCAGCATGAGTGGTCGACGCCGGACCGGCGTTCGACCGTCGGGCGCGAGCGTCGCACAGTATGCCGCACGCGCACTCTTTCGCGCTGGGATATGCCCGAAGCGCTTGTTGTCGTGACGCTACGTCAATCATCCTGGACGGCAGAGAGATCACGCAGCGTGATCCCGAGGATGGTGTGAGCGGTGCAGACCCTGCAGGTACAGCTCAAGGTGTGGCCCGACCCCGTCGAGGTCGGCCGGGCCCGGCGGTGGACGCGGGCGCGGTTGGCATGGACCGGCGTGGCGGCCGACGAGCCGTACGCCGAGTCGCTGGTGATGCTCGTCTCGGAGCTGGTCACCAACGCCGTCGTGCACACCGACCGCCCCGCCGAGCTACGCCTCGCCCTCCCCGCCTCGCCGGCGGACTGCGGCCCGTACCGGGTGGAGGTCGTCGACACCTGCGCCGCCCCGCCGCGGCAGCGGCGCGCGCAGGACTACGAGACGCACGGCCGGGGCCTGGAGCTGGTCGACGCCATCGCCGACCGCTGGGGGTGGCAGGCGGAAGGATTCGGCAAGGTCATCTGGTGCGAGATCGACCGCGCCTGCGCGCTCGCCCGGCCGCCGGGGGAGCGCGCGGACGGCGCGGACGGCGCGCTCTTCGCGGGCGCACACGAACACGCACGCGCCGGCACGAACAGCACGTGACACCTCCGGTACGGAACAGGTGTTGACGAGGCGTACGGGTCTGATCACCCTTGTGGGCAGCGATTCGTCGTGAGGGGACGCCGAGGGCCGCCGGCCGGTCGGACGCCCTTGGCGAAGGCGGGTCGTGCATCCGGCGCACGTCCCCATCCGCCGATGCCGGGTGGCGGTTCGCCGTGCAGGGCTCGGGGTTGCACGGGCGCACCGCCACTCGACCCTCTCGCGGGGTGGAGTGGCGCGATCCTTGCGAATGATGGCGACACGGCTCTCGTACCCGGTCCGCGGCGGCGCGAGGCTCGAAGCATGAACATCCTCTGGCTCTTCGCCCACCCCGAACACCGCTCCCTCAACGCCTCGCTCCGCGACGACGGCATCCGCGCGCTGCGCGCCGCCGGGCACGAGGTCCGGCAGAGCGACCTGTACGCCATGGGCTTCAAGGCCGTACTCGACGCGGACGACTACACGGACGACTACACGGACGACGACGCGGCCGGCACCACGGCCGGCGACCGCCTGCTGGTCGGCGACGCCCAGGAGGACGCCTGGCGGGCCGGGTCGGTCGCCCCCGACATCGCGGCCGAGCACGAGAAGCTGGCGTGGGCGGACGCGCTCGTCGTGCACTTCCCGCTGTGGTGGTTCGGGCCGCCGGCGATCCTCAAGGGGTGGTTCGACCGGGTGCTCGTGCAGGGGCTCGCCTCGAAGGTGAAGGACGCGGAGGGCAGGACGCGGCGGTACGGGGACGGGGGCCTGGCCGGCAGGCGGGCGATCGTGGTCACGTCGGTCGGCGCCCGCGAGGCGAGCTTCGGCCCGCGCGGCATCCACGGGCACATCGACGAGGTGCTGTGGCCGCTGCACCACGGCACGTTCTTCTACACCGGCATGGCACCGCTGCCGCCGTTCGTCGTCTACGGGGCGGACCGCCTGACGCGGGAGGACTACCCGCCGGTGGCGGAGGCGCTGCGCGAGCGGCTGCGCGGGCTGTGGACGACGGCCCCGCTGCCGTACCGGCCGGAGAGGGGCGGGGGCTACGACGAGGGGCTGGAGCTGCGGCCGGAACTGGCGCAGGGCGCACGGGGCTTGAGCATCCACAGCGCCCCACCGGCCCCCGCACCGGCGCATCCCCCCACTTCCACTTCCCCGCGCACCCGCCCCAGGGTAGGCGGCCCCGCCGACAACGCCTCCGACAACGCCTCCGACAACGCCTCCGACAACGCCTCCGTACCGCCGCAGGCCCCCGCCTCAGGCGGCCGTCCCCTCCCCGTCCGCGCGGAAGGTACGCCGGTACGCGCTCGGTGACACACCCAGTGCCGTCTGCATGTGCTGCCGCAGCGACGCCGCCGTGCCGAACCCCGCGTCCGCCGCGATCCGGTCCACCGGCAGGTCCGTGTCCTCCAGCAACTGCCGCGCCCGCTCCACCCGCTGCACGGTCAGCCACTGCCCCGGGCTCATCCCCACCTCGTCCCGGAACCGCCGCGTGAACGTCCGCACCGACATCGACTCGCACGCCGCCAGGTCCCGCAGCGCCAGCGGCTCGTGCAGCCGCGCGAGCGCCCACGCCCGCGCCTTCGCCGTCGTCGACACTTCCGGCTCCGGCACCGGCCGGCGGACGAACTGCGCCTGCCCGCCGTCCCGGTGCGGCGGTACGACGGTGCGCCGCGCCACGTCGTTGGCCACGGCGGAGCCGTGGTCGTGCCGGATCATGTGCAGGCACAGGTCGACCCCGGAGGCCACCCCCGCGGAGGTGAGCACGTCGCCGTCGTCCACGTACAGCACGTCGGGGTCGAAGCGCACCTTCGGGAACAACGCCCGGAACCGGTCGCCCGACGCCCAGTGCGTCGTCGCCGGCCGCCCGTCGAGCAGCCCGGCGGAGGCGAGCACGAACGCGCCGGTGCAGATCGACGCGAGCCGCGTCTGCGGCCGTACGTACGCCAGCGCGCCCGCCAGCTCCTCCGGCAGCTGCCCGCGCGTGTACGCCTCGTCCGCCTCGTGCGACGCGGGCACGATCACGGTACGGGCCTGGGCCAGCGCCTCCGGCCCGTACCGCACGTTGATGCTCACGTCCGCGTCCGTACGCACCTCGCCCGGCGCGACAGCGCAGGTCACGACCTCGTACAGCGGATCGCCCGCCGCGCTCCGGGCCCGCCCGAAGAGCCGGTGCACGATCCCCATCTCGATGGGCAGCATCCCGTGCCGTACGAAGACCGCGACGGGATGCCGCTCCGGATGCCGGAACACGGGCACCGGGGCCGTGTCCTGCGCGGTGTCGGGCCGCTGCACCATACCCATGGCCCGATCCTTGCACACCTTGGCCCCCGGGCCACTCGTCCGGGCGTGATCCCCGGGCGATCCTCGACTGGTGACGCAGCCATCCATGCCCTCCGCCCGCACCGAGACCCGGACCGGCGCTCCCGCCCCGGCGAAGCGCCCCGCCGGGCGGCGCGTGCACCGCGCCTGGTTCGTCGCGGCCGTGACCTTCGTGACCGTCGTGGCCGCCGCCGCCTTCGTCGCGCTCCCCGGGCTGCTGATCGGGCCCCTGCACGACGAGTTCGGCTGGTCCCGCGGCACGATCGGCCTCGCGGCCTCCGTCAACCTGACGCTGTACGGCGTCACCGCCCCCTTCGCCGCCGCGCTCATGGACCGCTTCGGCATGCGCCGCGTGGTGGCCGCCGCGCTCCTGATGATCGCCACGGGCGCCCTGCTCAGCCACTGGATGACGGCGAGCTGGCAACTGATCCTCTACTGGGGCCTGCTCATCGGCCTCGGCACCGGCTCCATGGCCCTCGCCTTCTCCGCCACCGTCACCAACCGCTGGTTCGTCAAGCACAAGGGCCTCGTCACCGGCCTCCTCACCGCCGCCACCGCCTCCGGCCAACTCGTCTTCCTCCCGCTGCTGTCCTGGGTCGTGGAGACCCACGGCTGGCGGCCGGCCACGGTCACCGTCGCCCTCGTCTCCGCCGCCGCCGTCCCCTTCGTCTGGTTCCTGCTGCGCGACCACCCCGCCGACGTCGGCCTCGCCCCCTACGGCTCCGACGAGTTCGTCCCCAAGCCGCCGCCCCGGCGCGGCGCGGCCGGACGGGCCCTGCGCGTCCTGCGCGACGCCTCGTGCAGCGGTACGTTCTGGCTCCTCTGCGGCGCGTTCGCGATCTGCGGGGCCTCGACGAACGGCATCATCCGCACCCACTTCGTGCCCTCCGCCCACGACCACGGCATGGCCATGACCGCGGCGGCCTCGCTCCTCGCGGTCGTCGGCATCTTCGACATCATCGGCACGATCGCCAGCGGCTGGCTCACCGACCGCTACGACGCCCGCCGGCTGCTCGCCGTCTACTACGGGCTGCGCGGCCTGAGCCTGATGTTCCTGCCGCTGCTGCTCGGCCCGTCGATCCACCCGCCGATGATCTTCTTCATCGTCTTCTACGGCCTCGACTGGGTCGCCACCGTCCCGCCCACGCTCGCGCTCTGCCGCGAGCACTTCGGCGAGGACAGCGCGATCGTCTTCGGCTGGGTCCTCGCCTCCCACCAGATCGGCGCGGCGCTGGTCGCCTGGCTGGGCGGCGTGGCACGGGACGTGACGGGCTCGTACGACATGGTGTGGCTGGTGTCGGGCGGGCTGTGCGCGCTGGCGGCGATGATGTCGCTGGTGGTGCGGCGGGTCCGGGAGGACGAGCCGGTACGGGCGGCGGCGTAGGCCGGTTCGCCGTACCGGTACCGGGGACCAGGGCGGGGGACCGGGCCGGGATCCGGGATCCCGGATCCGATCCGGGCGGACGGGACCGCCCGCGGCCCCGTCCTCCTCCTACTTCCGCCCCGCCCGCCGCAGCGCCGCCGCGGTCAGGTAGCGCAGGGCGTAGGCGCTGCCGTAGGCCGTGCCGCGGGAGCGCAGCGCCAGGTCGCGTACCGCGCCTCGCGGGCCCCGGGTCCGGGCCCGGTCGACCAGTTCGGTGAAGAGCGCCTCGTGGCGTACGGCGATCCGCGCCGGGTCGAAGCGTTCGGCGGCGGCGAGGGCCGCCGCTCCGGTGCGGCGGCGCAGGTCGTCGTCCTCGATCAGCTCCAGCAGGGCGTCGGCGACGGCGGTCGCGTCGCCGACCGGGACCAGGCGGCCGTCCACGCCGTCCTCGATGATCTCGCTCGGCCCGTGCGGGCAGTCGGTGGCGACGACCGGCAGCGCGCAGCGCATCGCCTCCACGATCGTCATGCCGAAGGACTCCTTGCTGGAAGTGACCGCGGCCAGGGAGCCTTTGACCCACTCCGGCTCCATGGGGTTGGCATTGCCCATGAGGAAGACGTGCTCGCCGAGGTGCAGCTCCGCGATCAGCGCCCTGAGCGCGTCGCGCTCGTTGCCGGTCCGGTCGCCGCTGCCGTAGATCCTCAAAGTCCAGTCGGGGCGGGCCGCGACGACCTTGGAGAACGCCTCGACCAGCAGGTCGTACCGCTTGACGCGGGTCAGCCGGCCGGCGGCGACGACCACCTTGCCGCTGCCGTCGGCGGGGGTGACGGCCGGTTTCGGCACGCTGTTGGGGACGGCCTCGATGCGGACGCCGGGCAGGTTCAGATGGGTGCGGTAGGCGCGGGCGTCGGCCTCGGTGACGGTGGTGACGGCGTCGAGGAGGCCGTAGCGGAAGCCGAGTTCGCGGCGGAGGCGGTAGCCGTGGCCGTCGAGGGTGAGGTGCTCCTGGCCGATGCGGACCGGGCCGCGGCGCGTCTGGCGGGCGATGTGGACGTTGAGCCCGGGGCGGGTGCCGACGACGACGTCGGCGTCGACGGAGCGCAGGTAGGCCCCGATGCGGTCGTCGGTGAGCTTGCTGTACTGGCCGTATCTGCCGTCCCCGCGCGGGAAGACCCGGGCGGGCCTGCGGTGGTCCGGCAGGTCGCCCGCGAAGTCGGGGCTCGTCCGGCGCAGGTCGACGAGGGTGCGGACGGCGATGCCGCCCGGCTCTCCCATCATGGGCTCGTCGCGGTGCCGGAAGACGGAGACGATCTCCACGTCGTGCCGCTCCGCGAGGGCGCGGGCGAGGTTGAAGGTCGTACGGATGGTGCCCCCGATTCCGTACGTGTTGTGCAGCAGGAAGGAAATACGCATGCGTGGTCGTGCCCCCCAGATGGTGTCGAACAGGACTCTAGTTCTTCGCCGCAGGGGCCCGGCCTGTTCTTCCGGTGGCGGGAGGGGCGGCAGGGACGTAGCGTCGGATGGGGGACTACGGCATCGGAGGAGTACGAAGATGCTGGAGAACACCGCGCACAAGAAGCGCTACGCCGTCGGCTCGGTCCTCGTGCTGATCGGCGCGGTGGCCGTTGTCTGGAGTGCCTGGCTCCCCTGGTACAACGGCCGCGACGGGCGGCACTACGGGCTGGGCGACGTCTTCGACGGCATCTCGACGACCCGCGCCCAGCTCTTCGGGTCGATCTTCCTGCCCATGGCGTTCGCCGCGCTGCTGGCCCTGTACGGGACCCTGACGCGCTCGCGTGTCCTCGTCGTCCTCGCGGGGCTGCTGGTGCTGTTCATCACCGCGCTGTGGATGCTCCGGCAGAGCCAGTTGGCCGGCGGTCTGAAGATCAGCACGGACGGTACGGGCCTGGACGCCGGTACGGCGTTCGCCGTGATCGGCGGCGCGCTGATGCTGATCGGGACGGGCGTCTGGGGCAAGGAGCACCGCCGCCCCCTGACCCCTCCCGCGGAGGAGCCCACGTCGGGGTCCCGCCCGCGCTCGGTCTCCACCACCGGCGAACGGGGCCGGGACGGAA
>NZ_JACBXC010001090.1 GCF_013870535.1 Streptomyces phytophilus
GGCTGCCCAGCAGGCTCGCCTTGAGCGCCGGGACGGTGTGGCCGAGGACCGCGGCCGCGGTCATCGCGAGGTTGGCGATGAGCCCGAGGATCAGGCCGATGCCCATGCCGAAGATGTCCTCGCCCACGGCGTCGTTGGCCATGTTGCGCGCGCCGCCGAAGAGCATGAAGAGCGAGCTGAGGAGTGCGGCGGCCGACAGCGCGGTGCCCCACTGGTCGAGCCGGAGCCCGCCGAACTCGCGGTCGCCGGTCTTCACCCGGCCCAGGAAGATGAGCGCGCCGGCGATGATGCCGGTCAGGAACACGGCCGGCAGCAGGGGGAACTGGTCGGAGTCCCAGCCGCTGGGCACGTCCCCGCAGTCGGCCCCTCCGGGGCAGTCCACCGAGATGCTGCCGAGGAACGAGGCGATAATCAGCAGCAGCGCTGCTCCGATCACTACGCCGTCGCCCCGAGTGAGTGAGCGGATGTTCACGAAATGTCCCTTACGTATTGGTCGTTGTCGCTGATGCTGGTGCGGATCCCTGCGCCGCGGAGCGTGAAATGCCGCCCCATCGTACGGGTCCGCGGATCGGCCGCATCGGGCCCCCTGGCCACGAGTCCCCCTTGTTCCCCCGGTGTGCATTTCCCGGTCTGTCGACGGCTTGCGCCTACCCTGCCAGGAAAGCCCCGATGCCGTTCGTGATTCCGTGCGCCGCCCGCTGCCGCCATGCGGCGTCCGTCAGCCGGCCGGCGTCCTTAGCGTCCCGCATATTGCCGCATTCGATGAAGACTTTGGGCACAGTCGAGAGGTTCAGCCCGCCCAGATCCGTGCGCACCGTGAAGCCTGTGTCGTTGCCCACATAGTTGGAGGGCTTGCTTCCGGTTTCTTCCGCGAAGTGCGACTTCAACTCTTTGCCCAGCTTCCGCGAGGGCTTCACGATGGCGGTGGTGTCCGCCTTTCCCTCGTCCACGCTGCCCGGCAGGATCACGTGGAACCCGCGGGCGCCGGGCCCGCCGCCGTCGGCGTGGATGGAGACGACCGCGTCCGCCCCGGCCTTGTTGCCGGCCTCGGCGCGCTCGTCGACACACGGCCCGAACTCCCGCTTGCCGTCCTGCGTGAGCCGCACCTCCGCGCCCTGCGCGCGCAGCAGCGTGCGCGCGCGCCGGGCCACGTCCAGGGTGAAGTCCGCCTCGGCATAACCGCCGTTGGTGGCCGTGCCGGTGGTGTCGCACTCCTTGCGCACGGTGCCGATGTCGACCTGCCGGTTGATTTCGGCGGCGTGGTCGCGGTTGTTCGGGTTGTGCCCGGGGTCCAGCACGATCACCTTTCCGGCCAGCGGCATCTCGCCCACCTCCGGGTCCTTCGCATCCGTCGCGTTCTGCGCGTCGTTCGAATCCTCGGGATCCCCGGCGGTGGGCCGGGTCGGGGAGGAGGACGCCGACGGGGCCCCGCCGGGTTCCCGCCCGTTCGCCGCGGATCCGTCGCCGTCCACCGACTGCCACACGAGTACGCCGGCGAAGGCCAGCGGTGCCACGGGTGCGAGCAGAAGATAGGCGCGGAGAGGCCGCCGGTTCTGGCTGGACATCCGTGCGACCGTAGCAGAAGAACCCTGCGCTCAAATTCCCGCGCCGGTACGGCGCAGCACCCGCAGGCTCCGGTGTGCGGCGCTCTCCGTGAACGCCCCGGAGTCCAGCGCGCGCCGGTAGACCCGGTACGGTGCCTGCCCGCCGTCGGCGGGGTCGGGGAACACGTCGTGCACGGCCAGCAGGCCGTCGAGCGCGACGTGCGGGGCCCAGCCCTCGTAGTCGGCGGTGGCGTGCTCGTCGGTGTGCCCGCCGTCGACGAAGACCAGCCCCAGCGGCCGGTTCCACAGGGCGGCGGCCTGCGGCGAGCGGCCGACGACGGCGACGACGTGCTCTTCGAGGCCGGCCGCGTACAGGGTGCGGCGGAACGTCGGCAGGGTGTCCGTCAGCCCCGTCGCGGGGTCGACGAGCGTCGGGTCGTGGTACTCCCAGCCGGGCTGCTGCTCCTCGCTGCCGCGGTGGTGGTCGACGGTGACGGCGACGACTCCCGGGCGGGCGGCGGCACGCGCGGCGGCGG
>NZ_JACBXC010001091.1 GCF_013870535.1 Streptomyces phytophilus
TCCGCCGAGCGCGCCGTCGCCCGCGCCGGCGCCGACGTGGAGATCACCGGGGACTACGACCGGGCGATGGCCGCCGACGGCCTGCTGGTGCCCGGCGTCGGCGCCTTCGCCGCCTGCATGGGCGGGCTGAAGCAGGCCCGCGGCGACTGGGTCGTCGAGCGCCGGCTCGCCGGCGGCCGGCCGGTGCTGGGCATCTGCGTCGGCATGCAGATCCTCTTCGAGCAGGGCGTCGAGCACGGCGTGCGGACCGACGGCATGGGCGAGTGGCCGGGCACGGTCGAGGCGCTCAAGGCCGACGTCGTGCCGCACATGGGCTGGAACACGGTCGAGGCCGCACCCGGCTCCCGGATGTTCGCGGGCATCGACGCCGCGGAGCGCTTCTACTTCGTCCACTCCTACGCGGCCCGCCGCTGGGAGCTGGAGGTGCACAACCCGCGCATCACCTCGCCCGCCGTCACCTGGAGCACCCACGGCGAGCCGTTCGTCGCAGCCGTCGAGAACGGACCCCTGTGGGCCGCCCAGTTCCACCCCGAGAAGTCCGGCGACGCCGGTGCCCTGCTCCTCAAGAACTGGATCGAGACCCTCTGATGACGCCCCGCGAGATCACCACCGCCCTGGAGCTGCTGCCGGCCGTCGACGTCCGCGACGGCCAGGCCGTACGCCTCGTGCACGGCGAGTCCGGCACCGAGACCGGCTACGGCGACCCGCTGGAGGCCGCGCTCGCCTGGCAGCGGGCCGGCGCCGAGTGGCTGCACCTCGTCGACCTCGACGCCGCCTTCGGCACCGGCGACAACCGCGCCCGTATCGGCGAGGTCGTCAGGTCGATGGACATCAGGGTCGAGCTGTCCGGCGGCATCCGCAACGACGCGTCGCTGGCCGCCGCCCTGGCCACCGGCTGCACCCGCGTCAACCTCGGCACCGCCGCCCTGGAGTCGCCGGAGTGGGTCGCCGGGGTCATCGCCGAGCACGGCGACCGCATCGCCGTCGGCCTCGACGTCCGCGGCACCACGCTGCGCGGCCGCGGCTGGACCCGCGACGGCGGCGACCTGTTCGAGACCCTGGCCCGGCTCGATGCCGAGGGCTGCGCGCGGTACGTGGTCACCGACATCAACAAGGACGGCACGCTCCAGGGCCCCAACCTGCAACTGCTGCGCGATGTCTGCGCCGCCACCGACCGGCCGGTCGTCGCCTCCGGCGGCGTCTCCTCCCTCGACGACCTGCGGGCCATCGCCACGCTGGTCCCCGCGGGAGTCGAAGGCGCGATCGTCGGGAAGGCGCTCTACGCGAAGGCGTTCACGATGGAAGAGGCGTTGGAGGCGGTGTCCTGATGGCCGGTGGCGGTGTACGTCGAATCTCGTCCGGTGCCCCCTGGGAGGAGGAGTTCGGCTACTCGCGCGCGGTGGAGCTGCCGAACGGCCTCGTGCTGGTGGCCGGCTGCACGTCCGTCGTGGACGGCGTGATCGTCGGCGAGGGCGATCCGCACACCCAGGCCATGACCTCCTTCGGTGTCGCGTTCGAGGCGCTGAAGAGGGTCGGCCTGGAGCGCGAGGACATCGTGCGCACCCGGATGTACCTCACCCACGCGCGCGACGTGGAGGCGGTCGGCGGGGCGCACAAGGAGCTGTTCGACGCCATCCGCCCCGCGGCGTCGCTGCTCATCGTCTCCGGCTTCGTCGACTCGCGGCTGGTCGTCGAGGTCGAGGTCGAGGCGTACCGCCCCGGCGGCTCCCGGGAAGCGGCCGGCGCATGACCCTGGCGGTACGGGTCATCCCCTGCCTCGACGTGGACGGCGGCCGGGTCGTCAAGGGCGTCAACTTCCGCAACCTGCGCGACGCCGGCGACCCCGTCGAGATGGCGAAGGTGTACGACGCGGAGGGCGCCGACGAGCTGACGTTCCTCGACATCACCGCGTCCTCCGGCGACCGCGAGACGACGTACGAGATGGTGCGCCGCACGGCCGAGCAGGTCTTCATCCCGCTCACGGTCGGCGGCGGCGTGCGCACGGTGGCCGACGTCGACCGGCTGCTGCGCGCGGGCGCCGACAAGGTCGGCGTCAACACCGCGGCCATCGCCCGGCC
>NZ_JACBXC010001092.1 GCF_013870535.1 Streptomyces phytophilus
AGGAGGGCGGCCTCGTAGAGGGTCAGCTCACGCGCCCCGCGGACCCGGGCGGGCTCGGGCTCCGGCTGTGCCGCGGCGACGGAACCGACGAGGACCAGGCGCCCGCACGACAGCAGAGCGGCGGCCCAGGCGACGAGCGCAAAGCACACCCACATGGCGGTGTTCTACGCGATCGGGGCACAGGGCGCCAGACCTATCTTTCCGAACGCGCCCGTGATACCGGGGCGTTGTCCGCCCCGGGTCCGTCGCCGATCCCGCCGCGGACCCTCCCGGGCGCCGGCGTCAGCGGGCCGAGGACTCGTGCACGTACTCCACGAGCCGCGTCAGTGCGTCGGGGTCCGTCGTCGGGAGCACGCCGTGGCCGAGGTTGAACACGTGCCCCTCCAGCCCCGCCGCCGCCTCCAGCACCTCGCCGGCCTTGGCCTCCATCGCCTCGCGCGGCGCGAAGAGCACCGCCGGGTCGAGGTTGCCCTGCAGCGCCTTGCCGGGGCCGACGCGGCGCACGGCCTCGTCGAGCGGCACCCGCCAGTCGACGCCGACGACGTCCGCGCCGGCCTCGCCCATCGCGGTCAGCAGCTCGCCGGTGCCGACGCCGAAGTGGATGCGCGGCACGCCGTACTCCGCGACCGCCGCGAAGACCTCCGCCGACGCGGGCAGCACCGCGCGCCGGTAGTCGGCGGGCGCCAGCGCGCCCGCCCAGGAGTCGAAGAGCTGCACGGCGGAGGCGCCGGCCTCGATCTGCACCCGCAGGAACGCCGCCGTGATGCCGGCGAGCCGGCCGACCAGCTCGGCCCACAGCTCCGGGGCGCCGTACATCATCGCCTTGGTGTGCTCGTGGTTGCGCGAAGGGCCGCCCTCGACCAGGTAGCTGGCGAGCGTGAAAGGCGCCCCGGCGAAGCCGATCAGCGGCGTCGCGCCCAGCTCCGCGGTCAGCCGGCCCACGGCCTCGGCCACGTACGGCACGTCGTCCGGCTCCAGCGGGCGCAGCTGCGCGAGGTCCGCGCGGCTGCGGATCGGCTGGGCGACGACCGGGCCGACGCCCGGTTTGATGTCGAGGTCGACGCCGATGGCCTTGAGGGGTACGACGATGTCGCTGAAGAGGATCGCGGCGTCCACGCCGTGCCGCCGTACGGGCTGGAGCGTGATCTCGGTGACGAGGTCGGGCCGCCGGCAGGAGTCGAGCATGCCGATGCCCTCGCGCAGCCGCCGGTACTCGGGCAGCGAACGGCCCGCCTGGCGCATGAACCACACGGGTGTGTGCGGGACGGGCTCGCGCCGGCACGCGCGCAGGAACGCGGAGTCGGCGGCCGGTCCCGCAGGGGCGGTCACCGCAGGGGCTGCCGCCGCGGAAGCGGCACCGGCGACGGACGTGGCGGAGGGGCGGGGGGCGCTGTCGGCACTCACCCCCGCATCTTCGCACGCGCGTGGGAGTCGAGATCAGGCCACCCGGGTGTCCCGCAGCGCTTCTACGCGTCGCGCCCCCTAGTCTTCCGGGCATGGTTGCGGCTCCTGGACACCTCGTCGACGAACCCGATGGACCCCCGGACGGCCGGCCGGGGGACGGCGCCCTGCCGCCCCCGTTCCGGCGGGCCGTCGAGGCGCTCGGCTCCGCCGCGGTACGCCCCGAAGTAGCGCTGCAGGCGACGCGGGCGCCGCGGGGCATCGCCCCGTTCGCGTACGCCCTGGAGGCGGACGTCGAGGAGGGTGCGGCGGAGGACGTCGAGCCCGCCGACGGCCGGCTCGTGCTGCTGCACGACCCGGACGGGCAGGACACCTGGCGCGGTACGTTCCGCTTCGTCACGCTGCTGCGCGCGGACCTGGAACCGGAGATGGCCGCGGACCCGCTGCTGCCGGAGGTGTGCTGGTCCTGGCTGACCGGCGCGCTGGACACCCGCGGCCTCGGCTACGGCGAGCCCAGCGGCACCGTCACGCGCGCGTCCTCGCACCACTTCGGCGGGCTGGCGGAGCGCGGCACGACGACGAAGATCGAGATCCGGGCGTCCTGGACGCCGCAGCCGTCGCGCACGGCCGGGGACGGCGCCCCGGACGCGGCGGCGCACCTGGCGGCGTGGGTGGAG
>NZ_JACBXC010001093.1 GCF_013870535.1 Streptomyces phytophilus
CGTCGTCGGCGTCCCGCCACAGGGTGTGGTCGTACGGCTGGTCGGGGATGGGGACCAGGGTCGGTCCCTCCTTCTCCGGGCCCTGGGCGGAGACCTCGCGCAGCAGGGCGAGGGACTCCCGCAGGTGGTCGGCGTCGGTCCGCACGCGGCGCAGCTCCAGCGCGCCGGGGCCCATGCGCTGCTCAAGGCGGCTCACGGTGCGTACGAGATCGTCGACGCAGCGCTGCGCTGCGATCAGTTCTTCGTTCAGGGTCATGACATGCCCTCACGTCTTCGGTCGGGCGGTGCTGTGACGGTGCCCTCGGCGGTCTCCGCGCACGGCGAAGACACGCCCAGGGCGCTGTGGGGGGAAGTGTCGCGCGTCTCGCGCTCGGTTGGGAAGGGATCTGCAGATTTCCCCCTGCGGGGGTGACGCACGGGGCTGGATCCTGCCGATCCGTACGCAAAACACACGGCCCGATGTCCCTACGGCTGGGCCGGACGGGTTGCGTTGCGCGGCGCGCCCGCCGTGTCGCCGCGGGGTCCGGGGCGGGCTCGTTTTAGGTGGCGGGACAAGAGAAGTGTGATGAGCGGCAAATGACGCCGAAAGTGTGCATCGCGGAGGTATCGCACATGTCCCTTCACAGCCGCAGGCGCTACGCCGCCGTGCTGATCGCCGCGGGCGTCACGCTGCCCCTGGCGGGCTGCGACACCTCCCCGGGCAACGCGGCCGGTGCCGCGCACGACGTCACGGCCGTCTCGCGCGAGCAGCTCCGCCCCGGCGGCACGGTCCGCTGGGCCGTGGACGAGGCGCCGGAGACGTTCAACGTCTTCCAGGCCGACGCCGGCGAGGCGACCGACCGCGTGGCGGGCGCGGTGCTGCCGCGGCTGTTCACCCTCGACGAGCACGGCCGGCCGACCGCCGACCCGGACTACCTGGAGAGTGCGGAGGTCGAGGAGCGCAGCCCCGAGCAGCGGGTGGTCTACCGGCTGAACCCGAGGGCGGTGTGGAGCGACGGCCGGCCGATCGGGGCCGAGGACTTCGAGGCGCAGTGGCTGGCGCTCAACGGTGAGGACACCGCGTACTGGACGGCGCGCAACGCCGGTTACGACCGGATCGAGTCGGTCGAGGCGGG
Organism: Streptomyces phytophilus; assembly: GCF_013870535.1. Taxonomy (GTDB): domain Bacteria; phylum Actinomycetota; class Actinomycetes; order Streptomycetales; family Streptomycetaceae; genus Streptomyces; species Streptomyces phytophilus. The sequence continues at coordinate 1,116 of NZ_JACBXC010001093.1, forward strand.
CGACGAGCCGGGCGAGGTCGAGGTCGTCTTCGACGAGCCGTACGCGGACTGGCAGGTGCTCTTCTCGCCGCTGTACCCGATGAGCGTGACGAAGACGCCGGAGGCGTTCAACGAGGGGGCGAGGAAGGGGCTCGCGGAGGTCGCGGGCCCGTTCACGATCAAGGCGGACGAGAGCGGGAAGCGGGACGGGAAGAAGGACACGAAGAGCGGGAAGTACAAGGACGGCAAGAAGAGCGACGGCAAGAAGGACGGCAGGAAAGACGGCAGGAAGGGCGGCGGGAAGAAGGACGGTGGGAAGAAGGGGCGGAAGGCCGGGAGCGAGGCGAGCGAACCCACGTCCGTGACGCTCGTGCGCAACCCCCGCTGGTGGGGCGATCGGGCACTGCTCGACCGGCTGGTCTTCGAGGAGCTGCCGCGCGGCACCGGGCGGGAGAAGGCGCTGGACGCCGGCCGGCTCGACATCGCCGAGGTCGAGCGGGACGGGGCCCTGGAGGCCGCCCGCGCCGAGAAGGCCGCGGAGTCCACGGTGCAGGTCGCCAGGACCGACCGGACGCAGGACGGCAAGCCGGCCGACCTGGTCTCCCTGCCGAAGGCCGGCCCGCGCCCGTACACCGTGCACCGGGCGCTGGAGCCCGCGTACACGCAGCTCGCCCTCAACGGCAGCTCCGGCCCGCTCGCCGACGAGCGGGTACGCCGCGCCGTCGCCCGCGCCGTCGACCGCGGCACCCTGGCCCGCAGCGTCCTCGGCCCGCACGGCCTGCCGGCGAAGCCGCTGGGCAGCCACCTGCTGATGCCGGGCCAGCCGGGCTACAGCGACCAGAGCGCCGCGCTCGGCCCGCAGGACGTCATCGCCGCCCAGAAGCTGCTGGCGGAGGCGGGCTGGAAGGGCGGGCCGCGGTCCGAGGAGGAGGCGGAGGCGAAGGGCACCGCCGGCCGCGAGGGCCGCGACCGGGCG
>NZ_JACBXC010001094.1 GCF_013870535.1 Streptomyces phytophilus
CGCAGATCGCGCCGGTCAGCGCAACCCTGCGCCACCGGGCGGTCGTTGGTGTGCGCCGCATCTGGCTCCTTCCCGTGTTCCTTGTCATGTCCGCGAAGGTGCTGGCCGTGCGGCGACGCATCGTAGGCACCCCCTCACCCCCGCGCCGCACGGGTTTTCCGCCACCGTCGAAAACCCGACGTCCACCGCCGCGGGAACGGGGCCCGCCCGGGGCCGAGACAGCGCAGGCCGCGCGTGGTTACCCTCGGGTATGGCCGGAAAGCTTCATGTCCACTTCAACGATCGGGACTTCCGCCACGTCCAGCTCGCGCGCACCGCCGACCCGATCTGGGAGGCGATCCTCGGGCTGCACGTCGCCTACACCCCCGCGCCCCTCCTCCCCGCCCGGCTGCGCCCCTTCCACCGCCGCGCCCGGCACCGCCTCCGCCACCACGACCTGCGCCGCACCTGCCGCCTCCTCAACGGCATCGCACCCGCCGACGCCGCCTACTTCCCCGACTTCCTCACCCCCGTCGAATCCGAGGACGGCATCACCGCGGGACTGCGCACCCTGCGCGCCACCCCCGCCACCCGCCTCGCCCGCGAGATCCGCCTCGCCGCCCGCCACCGCCCCCTGCCGCCCTGGACCCGCCGCCTCGCCGCCGGCGACCGCACCGTCCTCGGCGACCTCGCCGACGCACTCCAGCACGTACACAACCGGCTCATCGCCCCCGACTGGAGCGAGATCGAAGCCACCGTCGCCGCCGACCGCACCCGCCAACTTGAAGCACTCGAAGCCGGCATGCCCGCCGTCCTCGCCACCCTCGACCCCTTCACCTGGACCGACCCCGTACTCAGCGCCCCCTACCCCGTCGACTCCACCCTCCACCTGCACGGCCGCGGCATCCGCCTCATCCCCTCCTACTTCTGCCACACCACCCCCGTCGCCATCGCCGACCACGGACTCCCGCCCGTCGTCGTCCACCCCGTACGCCGCCACCCCGCCCCCGACGGCACCGGCCGCGCAACCCCCCACCGCGACACCGCACTCGCCGCACTCCTCGGCACCAGCCGCGCCCGCATCCTCGCCGCACTCACCCCCACCAGCGCCCCCGCCACCACCGGCGGCCTCGCCGCCCGCCTCGGCATGCCCGCCTCCTCCGTCAGCGGCCACCTCACCGTCCTGCGCCGCGCGGGCCTCGCCGAAAGCGAACGGACCGGACCCCACGTCGTACACCGCCTCACCGCCCGCGGCCGCCACCTCCTCGACGGCTGACCACCCGACCGCGCCGCACCGGCGCCGAACCCGCGTACGGCCGCATTCGCCGCACGTCCCCCGCAGGTTCACCCCCTGCTGCTGTGATACCCCCGCACCGCACCCCGACCGGACCCACCGCACCACACCCCCACCACACCCCCACCACACCCCCACCACCAGGGAGGCAGGCGTGAACCTCGTCGTCAACGGCGACGCAGAGACCGGGCCCGGAGGCACCGCGGAGCCCGTCGACACCGTCCACGGCTGGCGCCTCACCCAAGGCGCCCCCGCCCTCGTCCCGTACGACCTCGGCGGCGGCTACCCCACCCCCGACGACCCCGGCCCCACCACCCGCGGCACCCGCTTCTTCACCGGCGGCACCAGCCCGCGCACCGCACTCCTCCAGGACATCGAACTCCCCCGCACCGGCGCCACCGGCCACGACGCCATCGACGCCGGCCGCGTCCGCTACACCCTCACCGCCTGGCTCGGCGGCTACGCCGACCAGCAGGACGGCGCCCGCCTCTCCGTCGAACTCCGCGACACCCACGGCACCCCCCTCGCCCTCAGCGTCCTCGGCCCCGTCACCGCCGAAGAACGCGCCGGCCGCACCGCTCTGCTGGAACGCACCGCCACCGCACCCGCACCACCCGGCAGCCGCACCGCCCGCCTCCTGCTCACCCTCACCCGCGCCGGCGGCACCGCCAACGACGGCTACGCCGACGCCGTCACCCTCACCCTCACCACCACCGCCCGCACCACCCGCAAAGGAGGCCGCCGCCCGTGACCGTCGACCGCCGGAGACGGCACGCTGGACGTGCACGCGCCGACCC
>NZ_JACBXC010001095.1 GCF_013870535.1 Streptomyces phytophilus
TTCCTGGCGTACGGCGCGGCAGAGGGCTGCCCTGGCGCGCGGTGCCCGACCGCCGCGAGCCGGAACGCCGACGCGCCGCGGCCGGAGCGGAGGGATCGAAGCGGAGGGATCGAAGCGGCCCCGGCCGGTAGGTGAACTACCGGTCGGGGGGACGTCCTCAGACCCGCGCGCCCCACATGAACGGCATGTTCCCTACGGCCTCGTACCGCACCACGGCGCCCGGCTTCGGGGCGTGGATGATCTGGCCGTTGCCCGCGTAGATGCCGACGTGGTGCAGGTCGCTGTAGAAGAACACGAGGTCACCGGGCTGCAGGGCACTGACGGAGGATATCCGGGTGCCGACGTTGGCCTGGTCCTGCGAGATGCGCGGCAGCGAGACGCCGGCCTGCGAGAAGGCCCAGCCGGTGAGGCCGGAGCAGTCGAAGGAGCTGGGGCCGGTGGCGCCGTAGACGTACGGGGCGCCCAGCTGGCTCTGCGCCGCGGACAGCGCGGCGGCGCCGTGGGAGGAGCCCGGGGCGACGTCGCCGAGGTCGACGCGGTCCTCCGCCTCGCGGCTGGCGCGCTGCTCCTCCTCGGCGAGCTGGGCCTGCTCCTCCGCGGTCAGCTCGTTGAGCAGGGCGCGGGCGTCGCCCAGCTTGTCCTGGACCTTCTTCTTCTGGGAGCCCAGCTCCTTGCGGGTCTCCTCCAGGTCCTTGAGCTTCTCGCCCGCCTCCTGGCGCTGCTGCGCGAGGCTGCGCTGCTTGTCGGCGATGCGCTCCAGCGACTCGGCCTGCTTGCCGCTGACCCGGTCCATCGTGGACGCCTTGTCCAGATAGGTGTCCGGGTCCGAGGAGAGGAAGAGCTGCACCGAGGGGTCGATGCTGCCGCTGCGGTACTGGGCGGTGGCCAGCGAACCGAGGCCGTCGCGGAGGTCGTTCAGCTCCTGCTGGCCGCGGGCGGCCTTGTCCTGGAGTTCCTTGACGTCCTCTTCGAGCTTGTCCTGCCGCTCCTTGGCGCCGTTGTACTTCTCCGTGGCGCGCTCGGCGTCCTCGTACAGGTTGTCGACCTGCCGCTTGACGTCGTCCTTGTCGGGGGCGGCCTGCGCGCTCTGCGTGGAGAGGGCGACGGCCGCGGCGGCGGTCGCGGTGAAGACGGTGACCCTGGCCCGGTTCGGCTGCTTCGGTCGACGGTGGGACGCCACGAAGGCGAGCTCCTCTTCCTCCAGCCGCCCGACCGTGGCTTTGGGGACGCCCCGGTACCGGCGGGACCTTCGCCACCGCCCCGGATGAGCGATCGACAGCACGAAGGTTCGGGCCAGACACTAACGATGCTCAGGTGATCCGTTCAAATCCCTCAGGCAAAAAAGTCCCCCCGGAGCACGTTTCTTTACTCACATCACACGGCCAGTAGTCACTGTTCGACAACGAGTTGGACTCGGAGCGGCGAACTGTCCGCACCCGGGGGAGACGGCCGTGTTGTCCGAACTCGCCCGTGTTTCCCGGGTTGTCAGCTCCGCGCCAGCCGCTTGAGGAGCAGCGCGGACGACACGGGCCGGGCGCCCGCGGCGGCGACGCCGTCGGCGACCTCGCGGTCGGCGGAGACCACCACGACGGGCCGGCCGGTGGGTTCGGCCCGTACGAGCCGGCGGATCAGCTCGTCCGCCGTCTCGCCCGGCTTGCTGAACAGCACCCGCACCCCGCGCGGCGGCGCGAGCAGCACCGGCGCGGCCAGCTCCGCGCCGTCGAAGACGCACGTCACCTCCGCGCCGGTCTGCGCGGCGAGGCCGGCGAGGCCGCCGAGGAGGCGCAGGCGCTGCTTCTCCAACGGGAGCGTGGGATAGCCGGTCTTGGTGACGTTGTAGCCGTCGACGACCATGTGCGCCTGCGGCAGGGCGAGCAGTTGGTCGAGCAGCGCCGGGTCGGTGGCGGACAGGGCGCGGGCGGCCACGTCCTTCGGCGACATGGTGCCGGGCTCGACCGCGCGGACGGTGTCGGCGGGAGTCATGCGGGCGGGCGGCAGGGCGAGTTCGCGGCGGAGGCCCTGGGCGGCGTCGAGGACGGTGTCGAGGAGGAGGCGTACGCGCATGTCCTC
>NZ_JACBXC010001096.1 GCF_013870535.1 Streptomyces phytophilus
CGGGGGGCGGCCGGGGCCGTACGGGTATCAGTGACCGGACGTCGCCTTCAGCCCGACCACCGCGACCAGCAGCAGGGCGACGAAGAACACCCGCGCCACCGTCGCGGGCTCACCCAGCACCACCATGCCGAGCAGCGCGGCGCCGCCGGCGCCGATGCCCACCCACACGCCGTACGCCGTGCCGATGGGCAGGGTCTTCGCTGCCTGGGCGAGCAGCATCATGCTGGCGGCGATGCCGGCGACCGTGAACACGCTGGGCCACAGGCGGGTGAAGCCTTCGGTGTACTTCATGCCTATCGCCCAGCCCACTTCGAGCACACCGGCGACGAGCAGCAGAATCCACGCCATGAGACGGACCTCCGTAGTCGGACTGACGGGGGTGCGTCGTCTTTGCGTGACCCGGTACGGCGCGTCTCGTCGGGTTACTCCAACCGTAGCAAGCCGCCGCCGAAGACCGCTCCGGCGGTCGCTACAGGTACAGGCCCGTGGAGTCGTCCGAGCCTTCCAGGCGCTCCGAGGCGACCGCGTGCAGATCGCGCTCGCGCAGGAGCACGTAGCCCACGCCCCGCACCTCGACCTCGCCGCGGTCCTCCGGGTCGAACAGCACCCGGTCGCCCGGCTCGACCGTCCGCACGTTCTGCCCGGTGGCCACCACGTCCGCCCAGGTCAGCCGGCGGCCCACGGCCGCGGTGGCGGGGATGACGATGCCGCCGCTGGACCGGCGCTCGCCCTCCGCGGTGTCGATGCGGACGAGTACCCGGTCGTGGAGCATCCGGATGGGCAGCTTGTCGTGGGGCGTATTCACGGACTCGACGGTACCCGCGCCGCTAGCGGCGGCGCCGCCTGCCCCGGGACTTCCCCGGCCGGCGCGATCCCAGCGCCAGCAGCCCGACGACGGCCACGAGGGTCACCGCGACCGGCACGATGCGCTCCATCCGGGGGGCGCCGTCGGGCGAGACGAGCACGCCGCGGGCGCTGTCGACGGCGCGGTTCGCGACCACGAACGCCTGCCCTGCGGTGCGGTCCACCGCGCCCTTCGTCCGGGCCCTGGCCTCGTCGACCAGGTTCTTGGGGCTCACCCGCAGCGAGATCTCGTCGAGCGTCGCGGCGAGATCCTGCCGCCGGCGGGCGATGTCCGCCTCGATCTGCGCGGGAGTCCTGCCGTCCGACACCGCGGTGCCTCCGTCCTCGCCGTCCGTCTGCTTTTCGACAGTCTGTCAGCCGTTACGCTCGGGTGCGACATCCGCCCCGCACCGAGGAGTAGGGAAAAGCACCATGAGCGAGCGACTTCAGCCCGGCGACCCGGCCCCCGACTTCACCCTGCCCGACGCGGACGGCAAGGACGTCTCCCTCGCCGACCACCGGGGCCGCAAGGTCGTCGTCTACTTCTACCCGGCCGCGCTCACCCCGGGCTGCACCAAGCAGGCGTGCGACTTCACCGACAACCTCGACGTGCTCGCCGCCGCCGGCTACGACGTCATCGGCGTCTCGCCCGACAAGCCGGCGAAGCTGGCGAAGTTCCGGGAGAAGGAGTCGCTGCGGGTGACGCTCGTCGGCGACCCCGAGAAGGCGGTGCTGGAGGCGTACGGCGCCTTCGGCGAGAAGAAGCTCTACGGCAAGACGGTGACCGGCGTCATCCGCTCCACCGTCGTCGTCGACGAGAAGGGCACCGTCGAGCGGGCGTTCTACAACGTCAAGGCCACCGGTCATGTCGCAAAGCTCCTCAAGGATCTGGACGTCACTTCGCCCGCGTGAGATAGCCGGAGACCACCAGGTTGCCCGTGTAGGTCTTCGCCATCGACTCGTACGCGCCCCCGCAGGTGAGCAGGCGGATCTCGGCCCGGCCGCGCTTGTGCTGCCCGTAGACGCGCTGGGCGTCGAAGTCGTCCTTGGCGACGGTCTCCACCCGCTCCACCGTGAACACCGCCGTGCGCCCGTCCGCGCGCGCCACCGCGACCTCCTCGCCGGGGCGCACGTCGCCCAGCCGGTAGAACACCGCCGGTTTCGCGCGGGTGTCCATGTGCCCGACGAAGACCGCGACGCCGGCCGCGCCGGGCCGTGCGCCGCCG
>NZ_JACBXC010001097.1 GCF_013870535.1 Streptomyces phytophilus
GAGGAGTTCGGCGACCTCGCTCGCGGCGGGGCGCGCCGCCGGATCGGGGTCGAGGCAGCGCAGCACGAGCAGCCGCAGGCTCTGCCAGGTGCCGCCCGACCAGAGGTGCATCCCCTCGGGCACGCCCGGCAGGTGCACACCGCCCTTGCTGCTGATCATCTGGAGCAGCTCCCCGAGGGCGCGGATGTTGTCCGCACGGGTCGGGGCCCGGCCCGTCTCCAGGTACTCGCCGTCCACGACGCAGTCGGAGAGGTCGCCGAGGATCACGTTGCGCCGCAGCACGAAGATGTGGTCGGCGTTGAGGTCGGCGAGGACCAGCCCGTTGGCGTGGCAGTGGACGAGAGCGCTCGCCAGGTACCAGGACACGAGCAGGCCCCGGAGGATGTCGAACGGGGCGACTTCCCCGGCCACGGCCTGCGCGAAGATCTCCCCGAGCCGCAGCGGTTGGGTGCCGGCGTCGTCCGAGACGGCCGTCATCGCGAGCCAGGGCGGGGAGTCGTCGAGCCCGGTGGCGAGGAGCCTGGGGGCGTGCTGCCCCTGCATCCGGGCGAGCACTTCGGCCTCCACCTCGATCAGCCGGGCGTGCGCGGCCGGCAGGTCGGGGCGGGGGACGCGGAGGACGGCGGGGGTGCCGCCCGGGCCGGCGGCCCGGTACACCAGGGTGCGGCGGCCGCGGCGGCGGCCGAGGAGCAGGTAGTCGCCGATCTGCCGGGGGTCGGCGTCGGTGAGCGGCGCCCAGTCGGTGGCCTCGGTGTCGTCGTACGTCCCGGGCTCCGTACCGCGCGGCGGATCGCCGCCGACCGACACCCCGAGCCTGCTGAGCAGCCGCCGTTCGACGCTGGTGAACGGCTGGTGCGAGGCGGGCAGGTCGGCGAAGCCGTCCGGGTGGGTGAGCCAGGCGGGAAACTCCGGTGAGCTGCCCGCGAGTTGTTCGAGCCGGCGGCCGATGCTGCGGCTGGTCCGCAGCAGTTCGGCCTGGGGGACCGCGTCGAGGAGCACCGTCTTGGAGTCGTCGGAGAAGTCGAAGACGCGGTGCTTCGCCGGCAGCGGTCCCGGCACCGGCGAGGGGTGCGGCTGCATCAGCCCGCCGAGGAACACCTCGGCCAGGTGCGAGGTGGTCGCCGGCCAGGGCACGGCGGTCTGCACCAGTCGCATCACCGGCACCGACAGCGGGGCCACCGCGGCGAGATGGGCGGCGAGCCGGTACGCCTCGGGGGTGGCCGCGTCCCGGAAGTGCTGGGCGCTGCTGACGTTGCGGGCGGAGATGACCGGCTGGTGCCGGCTCGGCAGGGTGAGCAGCGGCAGCTCCGCGGTGGTGCCGGGGGACGCGAGCAGGTGGGCCCACGTGCGCAGGGAGCGGGCGGTCGGCTCCAGCACGGGGACCGCCAGCCCGTCGAAGTCGAAGAGCCCCTGCGGCAGCACCGGGTCGGAGACCTTCCAGGAGGTGTTGGCGCCGCCGATCCGGCGGGTGGTGACCTGCCAGCGTTCGGCGGCGATCCCGGAGGACTCCCAGATGTCGGCCGGCAGGGTGTGCAGCACCGCGACCGGCCCGCGCGCCGCCTGCCGCGCGAGCAGCCGGTGCATGGCCCCGGACCGCCAGGCGACGCCCATGCCGTCGCTGACGACGAGGACGAGGCTGCGGCCCGACGGGTCGTTCACGCTGCTCAGCGGCAGCTTCGTGCTGCCGCGCTGGAACGGCCGGGCGTGCAGGGCGGGTTCGCGCGCCCGGGTGTCGAGGCCGAGGACACGCGTGGTCGCGAACGCGCCGAGCCGTTCGAGCAGCGTGCGCAACTCGGCCCCGAGGCGGTGCCACAGCAGCATCGACAGGCAGTCGTCGACCAGCAGGATCAGGTTCAGCCAGCGTTCGCGCACCGGGCGTTCCACGACGTCGGCGAGGCCGGTCTCGGCGAGTTCCTCGGCCGTCCGCTCCTCGTCGATCTCGTAGCGGTGCCTGCTGTCCTGCCGGCGTCTGAGCGGGCGCAGCGCCCGGCCCAGTGCCAGTTCGTCGGAGAGCGCCTTGTGCTCGGGCGCCCGTACGGGCATGGCCTTGCGGGGCTCCTCGCGCGGA
>NZ_JACBXC010001098.1 GCF_013870535.1 Streptomyces phytophilus
GGCCGGGCCCTCCGCGGCGTGCGCGGCAGCCGGCCAGGGCCGGCGCGTACTGCTCCTGGAGCGCTCCGAACTGCCCCGGTACAAGACCTGCGGTGGCGGCATCATCGGGCTGTCCCGCGAGGCGCTCCCGGACGGCGTAGAACTCCCGCTGCGCGACCGCGTCAACGCCGTGACGTTCACCATGCGCGGCCGGCTCGGCCGCACGCGCCGCTCCCGCCGCACCCTGTTCGGGCTCGTCAACCGCGCCGAACTGGACACCAGGCTCGCCGAGGCGGCGCAGCGCGCGGGCGCCCGGCTGCGTACCGGCGTGACCGTCGCCCGCGTCGAGCAGCACGGCCCCGACGTGCCGGACCGGCGCACGGTCGCCGTGCACCTGGCGGACGGGGAGAAGGTGCTGGCCCGCGCGGTGGTCGGCGCGGACGGCAGCGCGGGGCGGACCAGCAGCCATGTCGGCGTCGAACTGGAGCAGGTGGACCTGGGGCTGGAGGCGGAGATCCCGGTGCCGCCGGAGGTCGCCGACGACTGGCGCGGCCGGGTGCTCATCGACTGGGGCCCGCTGCCCGGGAGTTACGGGTGGGTCTTCCCCAAGGGCGACACGCTGACGGTCGGCGTGATCTCCGCGCGCGGCGACGGCGCCGCGACGAAGCGCTATCTGGAGGAGTTCACCGCCCGGCTGGGCCTCGCGGGCTTCGAGCCGAGCCTGTCGTCGGGGCACCTCACGCGCTGCCGGGCGCACAACTCGCCGCTGTCCCGCGGCCGGGTCGTGGTCTGCGGCGACGCCGCCGGGCTGCTGGAGCCGTGGACCCGGGAGGGCATCTCGTACGCGCTGCGCTCCGGCCGGCTCGCGGGGGAGTGGGCGGTGCGGATCGCCGAGGCCCAGGACGCGGTGGACGCGCGCCGCCAGGCGCTGAACTACGCCTTCGCCGTCAAGGCCGGCCTCGGCGTGGAGATGGCGGTCGGGCGGCGGCTGCTGGCGGCCTTCGAGCGGCACCCCGCGGTCTTCCACGCGGTGCTGACCGGATTCCGCCCGGCGTGGCACATGTTCGCGAAGGTCACGCAGGGGACGACGACGCTCGGCGAGATCGTCCGCACCCACCCGGTGGTGCACCGGGTGCTGACGCTGCTGGACCGGAAGGGCGCGCTCAGCGGGTCTCAGTGAGGCGGAAGACCGGGTGGTCCGGGGCGGCGGCGAGCAGTTCCTCGTCGGAGGAGTCGGCCGTCACGCCCTGGAAGTACTGGTTGACCTCCCAGCCCCAGCGCTTGAGGTAGCTGCGCAGCACGGGCAGGGCGGTGGCGGGCGGCAGCTCCTCGACGGTGAAGGCGCGCACCTTGCGTCCGACGCGCAGTTCGCCGCCGCCGGCGGCGCGCATGTTCCGTACCCACTGGGAGTGGCCGCGGGCGGAGACGAGGTACTGCTCGCCGTCGTGGCGGTGGGGGTTGACGGGCAGGCGCAGCATCTTGCCGGACTTGCGGCCGCGTACGGACAGCTCCGCGGTGCCCATGACGCTCACGCCGCGGCGCGCGAGCCAGCCCACCACCTTGTTGAGCTTCGTGGCGAGGGGGCCGGCCTTGAGGTAGTAGGGCTGCGCGGTCATGGTGACCTCCTGTCGGGGGCGCTGCGAGCGCTGCGTGAGCGGTGATCCGAACCGAGAGCAGTGCTCTCGTTGTAGAGCAGTGTGCACCAGAGCGGTGACCCGAAGCAAGAGCACTGCTCTCGTTTTGGTGCGCCGATCTCCTTTCCGTGCGCTGCTCTCGATTGTGTGCACTGCTCTCGCGGTGGCAGACTGACCCCATGACGAGGGTCACAGGAGCCAGGGAGCGCGCCCGCACCGAGATCGCCGAGAGCATCAAGGCAGAGGCCAGACGCCAGCTCGCCGACGCGGGCGCCGCCCGCCTCTCGGTGCGCGCCGTCGCCCGCGAGCTGGGCATGGTTTCCTCCGCGCTGTACCGCTACTACCCCAGCCGCGACGACCTCCTCACCGCGCTGATCATCGACGCCTACGACGCCGTCGGCACCGCCGCCGAGCGCGCCGTCGCCGCCGCGCCCGCCGCCGACCCCGTCGTCC
>NZ_JACBXC010001099.1 GCF_013870535.1 Streptomyces phytophilus
CGCGGTCGCGCTGATCGCGCGCCACGCGGTGTCCGCCGCCTGCTGCTCCGCTTCCTTCTTGCTGCGGCCGGTGCCGGTGCCGTACGTGACACCACCGACGCGGGCGGCAGCCGTGAAGGTCTTCTCGTGATCCGGGCCGGTCTCGCTGACCAGGTACTCCGGCACGCCCAGTCCCCTGGCGGCCGTCAGCTCCTGGAGCGAGGTCTTCCAGTCCAGGCCCGCGCCGAGGTTCGAGGACTTCTCGATCAGCGGGTCGAACAGCCGGTGCACCAGCTCCGACGCCGCCTCAAGTCCCTTGTCCAGGTAGACCGCGCCGATGACGGCCTCCAGCGTGTCCGCGAGGATCGACGCCTTGTCCCGGCCGCCCGTGCCCTCCTCGCCCCGGCCGAGCCGGATGAAGGCACCCAGCTCCAGCCCGCGGCTGACCTCGGCGAGCGCACGAGAGTTGACCACCGCGGCCCGCAGCTTGGCCAACTGGCCCTCGGGCAGGTCGGGGTGGCCCCGGAACAGCGTGTCGGTGACCACCAGGCCGAGCACCGAGTCCCCGAGGAACTCAAGCCGCTCGTTGGTGGGCAGACCGCCGTTCTCGTACGCGAACGAGCGGTGGGTCAGGGCGCGCACCAGAAGGGCGGGCTCAAGTTCGTACCCGAGCCGCCCTTCCAGGATCTGGGGGGACGAGGCTGTGTCGGCCGGCGCCTTCCGCGGCGTAGTGGCATCTGACATGAGCCTTCTCCCCGCCGCTCAGACCTCGATGACCTGGCGGCGGTTGTACGTGCCGCAGTTCGGGCATGCGATGTGCTGCTGCTTCGGCTCATGGCAGCGCTCACATGCCACCAGGTGCGGGACCGCAGCCTTCCACTGCGACCGGCGGTGGCGCGTGTTGCTGCGCGACATCTTCCGCTTCGGAACGGCCACGGCTACTTCTCCTGCTTCTCGCCGGCGCCGTCGACAGCGCCGCTCGCATCGTTCTTCTCGCCGTCCGAGACGGTCTCGGCGAGTCCCTGCAACGCCGCCCACCGAGCGTCGACGACGTCGTGCCGGTGGTCCGGGTCGTCCGCGAGCCGCGCCCCGCAGTCGGGGCACAGGCCCGGGCAGTCCTCCCGGCACACCGGCTGCAGCGGCAGTGCGAGCACCACCGCGTCGCGCAGCTCGGGTTCGAGGTCGATCATGTCGTCCTCGACGTACAGCGTCCCCTCCTCCGCGTCCGCCTCCTCGGCGTCCGCGCCGGAGCCGCCGCCGCGGGCCACGCGGCCCCTGGCGTCGGTCTCCGGGTAGGAGTACATCTCCTGGAAGTCCACTCGAAGCTCCTGCCCGAGCGGCTCCAGACACCTTACGCACTCGCCCGTCACCCGTCCCCGGGCGGTGCCCGTGACGAGCACCCCCTCCATCACGGACTCAAGCCGCAGCTCAAGCTCGACGGGGTCGCCCTCCGGCACGCCCACCACCTCGTTGCCGAGGTCCTTGGGCGCCGGCACGGTGCGGGTCAGCCGCTTGAGCGTACCGGGACGGCGGCCCAGGTCACGTGTGTCGAACACGAGAGGGGCGCGGTGGTCCGGATGGGCTTTCAGGGCTTTCCTGCTTTCGTGCACCCTGCGCATGACGGGCAGGGACGGGCGCGGCGCGATACGGCGAGGGTCCAGAATACTTGAGACCCCGCCCAGGACCCAATCCGGGCACCGGTCGGCGGCCGGGCCCGGGCGGATGCTCCCCCGCGGCTCAGCGGCCGCGGTCGTCGTACTCCCGGAGCTGCGACATGTCGATCATGCTGGTGTCGAAGAGGCTCGTCTCGTCCAGCGCAGCGGGCGCCGGGGTGTAGCCGCCCTGCTGCGGCAGGTGCGCGTCGCCGTGGCCGTACGGCAGCTGCTGGGTCCCGTCCGCGTACGCACCGGCCGCCTGCTGCTCCGGCTGCCCGGCCTGCTGCGGCCAGCCGTAGCCGGGGTCGGGCTGCTCGTAGCCCTGCTGGTAGCCCTGGCCGTAGCCCTGCGGGTAGTCCGGCTGCTCCGGCTGCGGGTAGCCGGTCTGGGCGTAGCCCTGGGCGGCGGAGGCGTCGTAGTACGCGGCGGCG
>NZ_JACBXC010000011.1 GCF_013870535.1 Streptomyces phytophilus
TCCGCAGGGTGCTGATCGGGGCGCCGCTGGCGAGTTCGGCGTTCGTCAAGGAGCGGATGCGGAAGCTGGTGGCGCTGCCGGTGCTGTCGGCGGACGTGCTGTCGTCGGTGGCGTACGCGCCGGAGGCCATGCTCGCCGTGCTGGTGCTGGCGGGTGCGGCGGGGCTGGCGTACTCGCTGCCGGTCGCCGCGGTGGTGGTCTTCCTGATGCTGGCGGTGGGCGTCTCGTACCGCCAGACGATCCGGGCCTATCCGCACGGCGGCGGCTCGTACATCGTCGCGGGCGACAACCTGGGTCCCGTCGCGGGGCTGGTGGGCGCGGCCGGGCTGATGACGGACTACATCCTGACCGTCGCGGTGTCGATCGCGTCCGGGATCGCCGCCGTCACCTCGGCGCTGCCGGGGCTGATGCCGCTGCGGGTGCCGCTGGGCGTGCTGGTGATCGCGGTGCTCCTCGCCGGGAACCTGCGGGGCATCCGGCAGGCCGGCACCCTGTTCGCCGCTCCCACCTACGCGTTCATCGTGGCCATGGGCGCGCTGATCGGGTACGGGCTCGTCGACGCGGCGCGCGACGGCTTTCACCGGGTGCCCGCGCCCCAGGTGCCCGTCACCGAGACGGTCGGCGTGCTGCTGATCGCCCGCGCCTTCTCCTCGGGGGCGACGGCCATGACCGGAATCGAGGCGATCTCCAACGCCGTTCCGGCCTTCCGGCCGGTGGAGTGGCGCAACGCCCGTACCACCCTGACCTGCATGCTGGGCCTGCTGATCACGATGTTCGTCGGCATCGTCGCCCTGATCCACCTCACCGGAGTGGTGCCCACCGGCCAGGAGACGGTGCTCTCCCAACTCGCCCATCTCTCCTTCGGCAACGGCTGGTTCTACATCTACGTCCAGGCGGCCACCGCCGCGGTGCTCCTGCTCGCCGCCAACACCGCCTTCAACGACTTCCCCCGGGTCCTGTCGCTGCTGGCCCGGGACGAGTACGCGCCCAAGCTGTTCCTGAGGCTCGGCGACCGGCTCGCGTACAGCGGCGGCATCGTGCTGCTGTCCCTGGCCGCGGCCCTGGTGTACGTCGCCTTCGAGGGCCGGACCAGCTCCCTCATCCCGCTCTACGCGGTCGGGGTGTTCCTCGCCTTCACGCTCTCCCAGACGGGCATGGTCGTCCACTGGTGGCGGCGGCGCGAGCCGCACTGGCGCAAGAGCCTCGCGTTCAACGCCACCGGCGCTGCGCTGTCCGGGCTCGTCCTGCTGACCGCCGGCGTCAGCAAGTTCACCGCGGGCGCCTGGGCCGCGCTCGTCATCATCGGCGTCTTCCTGCTGGTCACCACCAGGGTCAAGCGCCACTACACGACCGCGCGCGAGACCCTGCGCCTGCGGCCCCACGAGGCCGAACTCCCCGCGCGCGTCGAAGCGGGTCCGCTGGCCCCGGCAACCCGCGCCGCGGCGGTCGCGCCCCCCGGCCCGGAGACCGAGGAGATCCCCGAGGAGATCCACCACCTGTCGGTGATCCCCATCGCCACCCTGGACCTCGCGGGCATGCGCACCCTCGCGTACGCCGCCTCCCTCGGACAGCCCGCCCTGGCCGTCCACATCAGCACCACCGAGGAGGAGGAGCGGCGCTTTCGCGCCTACTGGAGCCTGTGGGGCGACCACCTCCCCCTGCAGACCGTCCTGTCGCCCTACCGCGCCCTCGTGGCCCCCCTGGTGCACTACATCGAAACCCTCCACCGGCTCAATCCCGACCTCACCCTGACGGTGATCCTGCCGGAGGTCGTCACCCGGCACCGGCGGCACCAACTGCTGCACAGCCGCATGGCGAGCCGGCTGCGGCGGGCCCTGCGCCATCTGCCGAAGATCGTCATCACGACGGTGCCGTTCCACCTGCCGCACTGACGAACGGCGGGCGCGCGCAGGCATGGCGACCGGACCGGGTGGGGAGGAGGGGAGGAGCGAAGAGGCCGACGGGGCACGGAAGGGACGAGCGGTGGTCGGCGGCGGGGTCCGCAGGTTGGGCCCTCCCTGGGGGAGGAGGGCAGCCCTGCGCCCCCGGCAGGACTCGAACCTGCGACCAAGCGCTTAGAAGGCGTTTGCTCTATTTGCTGGCCAACGGGGGTTGGCCTGCATGTATACAGCTTTCTGACGCTGAACTTCTGGGCGCGGGGGATCCATAGGGGAATGACCAGGGCTGCATCAGCGCCTCATTGGGCGGCACATCCGCCGATACAAGCGAGAGCGGCTGGCGCGGGCGGCGCTGCGCCGGGGGCCGCTCGCAGTCGGTGCCTACGTCTGGTGCGGCAGCGCGAGTAGTCCTGCGCCCCGCCGCGCGGCTGCACGGGCGCCTAAGCGTCGTGCTGCAGCGCACGGACCGCAATGTCCGCTTCGTAGGTAAAAGCGCTGCCCTGACTTTGCGCATTTCAGCGAAGCGGGGTATCGCTTCGCTCTGAGAAGCCCGATCGTCCGCCGAGGCTCACCTCTCAATGGAGAGGTGGGCCTTGTTGCGGTTCGCGGTGAGGTCACGGACCGGCCCGCCGCGATGCCTCGGCCAAGACGCAACCGCGGCGGGCCCTCGGAACCACAGGAGTGGCCCGTCTATGGATGCTCGCACTCTGCGCCTGCTTCTTGTTCTCGTTGCTGCGGCGTTCGTTTGCTACGTGGCGTACGAGAACTCGGCCCTGGGGGCTGCAATGGCGGTTGCCGCCGCCGTCGCGACCGCTCTCTACGCCATCCTCAAGGGAGAGGACGCCTCCGGGGAATGAAGGAGGCTAGCAAGCCGTCACAGTCTCGCGAGCGGTCTCGGCCGCGGACCGAGGAAGACGTGCGGAAGCTCGGCGAGGACCACGACCAGGACGTCGCCGAACTCCGCACCGAAGTCGAAGCGCTGCAGCGCGGCCGGTGGGTACGAGTCGGCGCTCGCTCGACTTCGCCATGTCATGCGCTTCGACCTCGGGTCCGCCTGGGGGCCGGCGGTGGCCGGGTAGCCGCGCTGGCGGAGGCAGAGCCATCACGGGCCGGCCCGGGGGGACGGCGTGCTCCGGGAAGAGGGCACGCCGTGTCAGCCGCGGGATCCTCACAGTCAGTTGAGGCGGGGGGCGTACTACGGGCCCGCGTCGAAGTCCGCAGTGGCGCGGCAGGTGGGGAACGAAGCCGCCCCCCGCATGTGGCGGTGTGTGGAGCCGCAAACGGTATTCACAGCACGAATCCTCACGCGGAAATACTTCACCCCCTTCTCGGCGTTGGCCTTTCCAGGCCGAGGAGGGGATGGTGTCGGGTCTGAAGTTGTTCCGTACGAGCAGGGTGGACGGCGGCGTGGCCGAGGTCGCGTCGCGTCTTGCTGAGGTCGAGGCGGATGTGCAGGGCTTGGTTGAGGCGCACATGGAGACGCTGCTGGGGGTGCGGTTCCTGGCGAGTGAGTACGGCACCGGGCCGGTACACGGGGGCCGGATCGACTCGCTCGGGCTGGACGAGAACGGATCGCCGGTCGTCATCGAGTACAAGCGGGGCATCGACGCCGGCGTCATCAACCAGGGCCTCTTCTACTTGGCCTGGCTGATGGACCACCGGGCGGAGGTCGAGCACCTTGTCCGCGACCGGTTGGGGGTGACGGCCGAGTCCCAGGTCCTGTGGGGCGGGCCGCGTCTGATCTGTATCGCCGGCGACTTCACCCGCTACGACATCCACGCGGTGCGTGAGCACCGGCGGTCGATCGACCTGGTCCGCTACCGGCTTTTCGGTAGGGACCTGTTCGGCCTTGAGACCGTGGCGTCCGTGAGCGGCGGCATGCGTGTGACACGGTGTTCGCGCCGGCAGTCGGTTGCCCGGGCGGCGGACGACGTCCCGCGTGGGCGGATGGCAGAACTGTCGGGCGCGGTCGACGAGGCCCTGCTGGGGCTCGGGGACGGCGTGATCCGTGTTGAGCGCAAGCAGTACCGGGCGTATCAGCGGCTGAGGAACTTCGCCTGCCTCATCCCGCCTCAGCAGACCAAGGTGCTGGTGTATCTGAAGGCCGACCCGAAGGAGGTCGACCTGGTTCCGGGCTTCACCCGGGACGTATCCGGTCTCGGTCACCACGGGACGGGCGATCTGGAGGTGCAGCTTCGTACGCCGAGGGACGTGGAGCGGGCGCAGGATCTGTTCCGGGCGAGCTACGCGACGGCCTGATCGAGCGCTGCCGCCTGTCTCCTGGCGGGTGGTGCCTCGTGTTGTGTCGACGGTCGTGGGCGGGGGCCTCGACGTCCGGGCAAGGCGTGGTGGTGGACGATCTATGGTGGCCGGTTCGCCGGTTCACGCTGTGGACAGCATGCTCTGCCCCGGGTAGGAGCCGTTGGGCGGCGTCGGAGTCGGCTTCGGCGTGGGCGTAGGCGGTCGTCAGGTGCTGCAGGCCCCAGTTGTACCGGCACGCCTGGTTGCCCAGGAACGGTTCGGGAGCAGTCGTGAGCGGCGGTGTGCAGGGCGGCGAGGGGCTCGTCCGGTTTGCCAGGTCGGCGATGACTCCGCTGTGGTAGGACAGGAGCGAGCCCACGGTGAGGTGGAGAGGCTCGATGTCGGTGAACCGGCGGGCGCCTTCGGCGAGGCGGGTCCTCTGTGCTCGCGGCCCAGCGGGTGCCGGTCGTGTGGACGGGAGCCTTGTTGCGACCGGGCGGGGTGTCGGAGCGTGCGCCGTGGGCGGTGAAGCCTTACCGGGATCAGCCGAAGTGCCGACACCAGTAGGAGGAACCGTGGAGTGGATCAGCCAGCATTTCGGCGCCTTAGACGAGGCTCTATACGAACGGGCGATCGTGGGTGAGGCCGGTGCTCTGGTCGGCGCCGATCCCGAATGGGTAGGCTGCACGATTGTGGTGACGCAGCTCGCTTTGGCACGTACGGGCTCTCAAGTCGACACCACCTTGGCCGGCATGATCGATGCGAGCCAGGCCGCCATAGGGGATACACGGTGATCGTGGGCTGGGCTCTCCTCGTGGCCATTGGCGCCGTGCTTCTCGCAGGAATCGTACGCGGAGCCGTGCGCTATGAACGGGCCAATATCAGGCGGGACCTGGCGTTGCTGGACGATGTGCGGTATCTCGCTAGCAGTCTGGCGCGGTTGACGAGCGCTGCCTACGCCTTCGCGCCGCCGCTCCTGCAGGAGCAGAAATCCTTTGTCGGCTGGCTGTGGTGGCGGACCCGAATGAGGCCCGATGGGAAGGCGGAGCTGGACAGCGGCTGGGCTCTCACGTACCGGCGGGCGCGGAAAGCCGCTGGGGCTCCTGTCGACTGGCGGAGCCTCAACGGAGCTGAGATTGTTTTTGTCTCGCAGTCTCTGACCGTCGGGGACTCAAGCAGCGCTCCTCCGCAGGAGGCGTGAAGCTCAAGACGAGCTGGAGTGCATCCGGCTGTTGAGCCGGCCTCGGCTGCCGGAGGCGCTGGTGCCGTGGCCACGAGGCTCTTACTGCGCCCGGGTTCGTGGGCGTAGGCGGTCGTCAGGTGCTGCAGGCCCCAGTTGTACCGGCACGCCCGGTTGCCCAGGAACGGTTCGGGAGCAGTCGTGAGCGGCGGTGTGCAGGGCGGCGAGGGGCTCGTCCGGTTTGCCAGGTCGGCGATGACTCCGCTGTGGTAGGACAGGAGCGACCCCGCGGTGAGGTGGAGGGGCTCGATGTCGGTGAACCGGCGGGCGCCTTCGGCGAGGAGTTCGTCTCGCTGCCCTGGGCTGATGCGGTCGGCCGGGACGCTGATCTGGTCGATGGTGATGTGGAGGCATTGCGGTGGCACGGGCGTGATGGGGAAGCCGGCGTCCAGGAGCGCGGTGTTGGACGTTGTCACCAGGGTCCGCAGAGCATCGTGGCGCCGGTCGCTGACGTCCACGTCGGCGTACCAGTGCAGGAGCGTCCCGGTCTGCCAGGGCTGGTCACCGGCCTGGAAGTTGAAGGGCTTCATGGCCCGGAACGCCAGCGGGCGAAGAACTTGGCGCGGTCGGCGGCATCTGCGCGCAGCCCTTTGGTCCGGGACCGGACGGTGGGTGGGCGGATGCTGCGTATACGGGGGGCGTCGTCGGCGGTGAGGTTCCGCACATGGGCTCAGCAGCGTGGTGCGGGGGCTTGGTCCGGGGCGGTCCTGCTCGGGAGGCGGCCGGGCTGCGCGCGGGGCTCGTCGTGGGTTCGGTGCCGGCTGGGGTAATGCCGTGCGCGAGCACCGGTCAGCGGCTGCGGAGTCTCACCGTCTCGTCCCGCCGCAGCGCTGCAAGCTGCTGGTCTGTCTGAAAGGCCGACCCGAAGGATGTCGACGTGCCCGGTGTCAGCGTGAATGGGTGGCGGGTCGGCCGGCTGTGACCGGCGGGCCTGCTGGCGCGCTGGCGGCGTGGCGGGTTCTGTGTTCGCGGCCCGGCGGGGCGTGGTGGGTGCCGGTCGTGTGGGCGAGGGTCTCGCAGAGGCTGGCCAGTAGCGGACTCGGGGTGTGCGCGGATGCGGTGATGGTCCAGGCGGGCCGGTCGGGGCCGGGGCCGGCCCATATGGTCCAGGTGGCCGGGTTCTGGTTCGGGTGCTGTGCGGTGACGGCGTCGAAGTGGAGGCCCGCGGCCTCGTCGGGGGACGTCCAGCGGATCCATCGCCCCTCCACGGCGCGCTTCCATCCGGCGTCGGAGAGCGGCTGGGTGGCTGCGGTAGCCGTCTTCTCGTCCACCCGGGTGCCGGTGGCGGTGTCCCATCCGTCGCCGGCGGCGAGGTGGGTCAGCAGCTCCTGCAGCACCGGGGCGGGGGTGGCGCCGGTTGCGTTGAGGACCCACATGCGGTCGGAGACGGGTGTCTGGTAGGCGGCGACGGTCCATGCGGTGCCGTGGGCGGGGGTTTCGTGGACGTGTTCGATGCGCAGGGTCTGGGACTCGTGGATGGCGTGGGTCGTCTCGTCCGACCAGGTCCGCCACTTCTCGAACTCGTCGTGCGCGTCGAGGAAGGTGTTCAGGACGGTGTCGTGGTCGCCGGTATCGGCCAGGTAGACGGGTACGGTCACCGGCTCCGGGCGGGAGGGTTCGAAGGCGGAGTGGGCTTTGAGGGCGGCGCGTTCGGTGTCGGTCAGGGGAGCCGGGCCGGGGCGCATCTCGGCCCCGTGGACCTTCTCGAAGGCGAGCAGGGCCTTGGCGGGTGAGTCGTAGATCCCGGCGACCAGGCGCAGGTGGTCCTCGCCTTCCAGGTAGACGGACTTGCCGACCGGGTGGAGGTAGGTGCCGATCGCGACGGTGGTGTTGCCGTCGCGGGCGTGGGCGTGGATGAGGAGCTGGCCGTGGCGGATGTCGTCGAAGATCTTCTGCGCCTGGTCGGAGACTTCACGGATTTCGCTGCGGGTGCACCGCGGCATCGGGTAGTCGGGCCAGGTCCATTCCTCGTCCATGGCTTCCTGGAGCCGGGGAGTGATCTCGACGGTGATGCCCTCGGCGATCAGGTGCCTGGCTGCGTCCTTGGCCCAGTAGGGCTCCTCGTGATCGATGCGGGCCAGGACCAGGGCGTGGGCGGTGCAGGCCGTCCAGTTGGCGGCTTCCAGCGCCGTGCAAGGGATGTGGGCCTGGTCGCCGGACAGGGTGGCGGTCACCGCGCTGGGATGGGTGGGGTGGGTGTCGAGGCGGACGTGTGCGTCGATGGCGGGAGTCACGGAGGGGATCTCGTTTTCTGTGCCGCCTGGCCGGGCCCTTGGGGTCCGGCCAGGCGGTGTACGCGGGGGCTATCGGGTGGCTTGTGTGGAGCGGGCGGCGTGCGCCGGCGGCGTGGTGGTTGGCGGGCCGGCGCGGGTAGGAGGTGTCGACCGCTGCCGCTGCGGCGGGGTGGGTGCGGTGGCGTGCTGCCAGCGGGTGCGGACGGCGGCGATGTCGGCGAGGGCGCGGCGGGCGCCGACGACGAGCTGGAACGGGGTGTTCGCCCGGTCGCCGGCGTACGCGGCGATGCGTCGGCCGGTGCGTTCGACAGTGGCCAGGAGGGAGCGTTGCAGGACCCGCTCGGCCCAGTGCTCGACGGAACCGGCGGGCTCGGCGAGCAGGCGCAGGACCTCGCCCGGGTCTCTGCCGTCGTCCAGCAGGCGGCGCTGCTGCGCCTCCCACAAGACGGTGACGGGGTCGACGGGTTCGTGGCGTCGGGCCAGGGCGGTGAGGCACTGCCACAGGCCGGTGTGCAGCGGCAGGACGAGGTCGTCGGGGAGCAGCCACCGGACGGCTTCGATGTCACGGGGGTGGGTCGTGGCTGTGGCGAGCAGTATCTGCTCCTCCTCGACGGCCTGCGTGTGGTCGGGCGTGGCGGGCGGCGGTGGGGCGGTCCGGGGAAGTACGGCTGCGCGGGGCGGGAAGCGGTTCGCGATGTCGTCCACGACGGCGGCGAGCGCGTCGGCCTCGGCGAGGACCGTCTGGACGGGGTGGGGGAGGGAGACGTCGTGGACGGTGTGGACGAGGCGTTCGGCGGCCGTCTGCAGGCGGCGGCGGGCGTGCTCGGCCTCGACCATCCGGGCGTAGGCGGGGGCGTGGCTGTGACGGGGGCAGAGGTGGATGAGGGTGTGCAGGTAGGAGGCGGTCAGCCCGGGCGCCTGCTGTCGGCCGGTGGCGAGTACGCGGTTGAGCCACTTGGTGTTCTTCGCGTGCTCGGCCGGGTCGGGCCGCGGCAGGGTGCTGATCGCGGCGTACAGGGCGGCGTGCGCGGCGGTGGAGAACGAGTCGGCGGTGATGCCGTGCAGGTCGTCCAGACGCCGGGGGTCGAACAGGAGGGCGCCGAGGAGGGCCTGCTCGGCGTGGAACACGGGCTTAGGCGGTGCGCTGGCGTCGAGGCCGTCTTCGTCGAGGTGGTCTTCGTCTTCTTCGGGGGGGTGGGGCATCAGGCGGCGAGGGTGAAGTCGTCGGGGTCGAGGGGGACGCCGAGGTGCGGGGCGAGGATGTGGCCGGCGAGCAGCGGCGGGACGGCGTTGCCGATCTGGGAGAACTGCTGGCCCTTGTTGCCGGCCCAGGGGTAGTCGGCGGGAAAGGTCTGCAGGAGGCCGGCCTCGCGGGCGGTGATCCGGATCGGCTCGGGAACGGCCGGCGTCTCGGTGCCCTTGGCCGGCGGCGAGGCGGGCTCGGCGACCCAGGTGCACTCGTTCGCGCGGTGCCCGAAGAACAGCGTGCCGGCCGGCTCGGACAGCGGCCGGACGGCGGCGTTGGCCTGGTTGCTGCTGCGCAGGGACCAGGACCAGCGGTGGGCCTCGTCGGTGCACGCCGGCGCCGGATCGACGCCTGTCCGGTTGTGGCGTGTGCCGGGCCGGGCCGCCCATCCGGTGCCTTCGCGGCAGGACTGTAGGACCACCCCGTCCGGCCGGGGCATCCAGGTGCCGCGCTCCCGGGCGTCGGACAGCGTCTTGCGGGAGCCCGACGGGAAAGGCTCGGGGCCGCCGCCGGGCCCGCCGCCCGCGCAGACGGTCGGGACGGGCCGGTCCGTCGCGCCCCACCCCAGGGCCTGGGCCATGCTGACCCAGCGGGCGCGGCCCGGGCCGAACAGCGATTCCGGCTCGGCAAGTCGGGCGTGCGTGGGTGTGGGCGGCTGCGCCGTCCGAACGCGGGAGGCCAGGAGGATCGCTCGCCTCCGGGTTTGCGGGACCCCGAAGTCGGCGGCGTTGAGGATCCCGCACCAGACGGAGAAGCCCCACCCGCGCAGGACGGCCGCGTACTGCTTCCACAACGGCAGCACGTCCGGTACTTCCTCCATGGCCACCCAGTCCGGCTCGCCGACCATGTTCAGCGCGTACAGGTAGCGCATCGGCTCGGCGGCGAGCAGGGAGCGCTCGTCGCGGCACGCCGCGAGGAGGCGTTCACGGTTGTCGCGACCGGCGGCCAGGTCCTCGACCGCCGTGTGCACCAGCGGCTGGTCGAGCAGGCCGAGGCGCTTGCCGGCCATGCTCCACGCCTGGCACGGCGGGGAAGCGATCACACCGCGGGTGCGCCCGACGAACGGCCGTGTCGGATACGCAGCGACGTCGGTCCGGACGGTCAGGTACCCGGCGGCGGCTCGGGTCCGGCAGGCCCACTCGTCCCACTCCAGGCCGACGTCGCCCACGCCGAGAACGTGCAGTGCCCTGCTCCAGCC
Organism: Streptomyces phytophilus; assembly: GCF_013870535.1. Classification (GTDB taxonomy): domain Bacteria; phylum Actinomycetota; class Actinomycetes; order Streptomycetales; family Streptomycetaceae; genus Streptomyces; species Streptomyces phytophilus. Next base: position 10,058 of record NZ_JACBXC010000011.1, read on the forward strand.
TCCGGGCCCCGCGTAGAGATCAAGGATCATGCTGGTGCGGTGGCGCGGGCATGCCCGTTCCGGATGCCCGTGTCGAACTCGACGGGGTCCGTCCTCTTCGCCGGAAAGGTGTTCCTGATGTGCCCGTACTGCGCGGTGGAGCAGGGAGCGCGGGTTATGGGGATTTGTGACAAGCGCTGGCCTTTTCTCTGGTGGACTGGTTCGAGTAGCGCAGAGGGCTTCAACCGCCGGGGTGTGCGTCGTTCCCGGTGTGCCGGGTCGCGGCGCCGGGCGGGGAGGATCTGGCACCCCAGGTTCAGGCAGCCGTATCGGGAGCGCGCCGGCTGCCGATTGCGGGCCGGTGGTCGAGGGGCGGTCGTGTCAGCGGCTCTTCGCTGTGCGCGGTGCCGTCGCGGTGGCCGCCGGGGGAGGCGGGTTGGCGGGTGCGGTGTGGGTTTGTTCCCCGGCGGAGACGTGTGGCGAGCGGGCGCGTTCGGCGGCTTGCAGGCGAGCGGGGGGCGGCGCCAGTCTGGTCGCCGCCTCCCGGAGCACGTCGGCCGCTGATTCGAGCAGTGCGTCGGCTGCATCACAACTGCCGGTAATGATCTCGTTGGCTTGTTGCCGGCACCGTTTCAATCCCGGAGGGCTGTCGCGGTGCAGGGGGTGAGTGGTGAAGTTGAAGAACGCGATTTCGGCCTGCATGCGGCCGATTTCCATCATGGCCTCGCCCGCCGGGGCAAGGGCGCCGCTGTATGCCTCGACGGCCTTCTTCGCCTCCAAGGAATGCAGATCGCCGTTGAAGTGCTCGTTGACGTCGATTGTGATTTCGGCCAGGGTGTGGGTCAGGGCGGACACGGTGCTGATATGCGGAATGGTGGGGGCGGGAGGCAGGGCACGCAGTTCAATTCGCAGGCGGTCGATCCGGGCGGCCGTGTCGTAGAGGGCCAGAGCCTGGCTGATGCTGGTCACGGTCAGTTTCCTGAAGGATTCAGTCTGGAGCGGTCCGGGGCGGTCATGCGGTGAGCCCGAAGTCGTCCTGTGAGGGTTCGGCATCGCCGCGGCAGGCCCAGGGGGAGCAGCCGTCCGCCACACCGCTCTCCAGCTCATCGGCCTCCTGGGCGCTGATGTGCTGGGCGGCTCGTTCGGCTGCGGTGACGTGGTCGATCGGGGCCCGGTCGAGTGGTAGGCGGGAGCGGTGCAGGAACGCCTCGCCGAGCAGTTGGTTTCCGGTGGCGTTGGCGCGGGCGTTGCCGTTGCGGATGGCCGCGTCGAATGCGACGACGTCTGCCCATTCATCCGGGGAGTTGTCCCGGATGTGCCTCCATTGTGCGTTTCCGTGGAAGGGGCATCCCAGGCAGCTCGATTTCGGTGTCCCGGCCAGGCCGAGTGAGGCCAGGTAGCGGGTGCAGTCCGCTCTGGTCCAGTCGAGGTCCAGCAGCGGGTGCCGGTTGCGCATGTACTGGACATCGGCGTCTTTGGCCCGGTGGAACTCGTCGGTGGAGATTCCCACCCACTGTTCGACGAACACCCCCTTGGGGATGCGAGCGGGGTAGGGGTAGCCGAGAAGTTCTCGGACCTTCTGCTTGATGGGTTTTATCTTGTATTCGCCGGTGCACTGCCTTCGGGTCATGCCGGGGCGCCCGTCCTTGTTGAGGATGTGGAGGGGCATGGACGCGAATCGGTGATGCGGGTCCAGGGCATCGCGGCGGATGTTCCCGGACGAGACACGCAGTACCGGTATACCGGCGGGCTTGGCGATCTCTCGTTCCAGGCGGTCGAGATGGGCGTATACGGCTTTCGGTTCCCATCCGGTGTCGGCGAATATCGCGTAGTCGACCTTCGGGATAATCCCCTCTGCCGAAAGGGTGAGGAGGGTGCTGGACTGAACTCCGGCGCCGAGGGAAAGGACGCGGAAGCGGGGCTGATCTGAAATGGTCTGTCCTGAAGATGAGGAAACAGGGGGCGCGTTGCTGGAGCAGCAGGCAGGTGAAGCGAGCGCGTGATCCGGCGTGGCCGAGATCGTTTCGCGTCTTGCCGAGGTTGAGGCGAATGTGCAGGGCTGGTCGAGGCGCACATGGAGACGCTGCTGTACGGGAGCATCCGGAACCGGGGCGGATGCCCCCACTACGGCTGGCGTGTGCGCTTCAGCGCCGGGAAGGGCCGGAGGCGCGTTTCTCGGCCGGGGTTTGCCGTGTGGGGTTCGCAGTCGGGGGGTTCGCCTCGGCGAGGTGCGATTTCATGGTGCCCGCCACGTACATGCACAGGATTCCGGTCAGGTCCAGCTGGTGTGCGGCGTCGGTCATATGGCCGGACATCTCCTTCGCCGCGGTGGAACGGCGGTGCGCGCGTATGGAGTCCGTCGGTTCCGGGACTCCCGGGGGTTCCTGGCCGGTGAAGTCGTTGGCGGCCAGGGCGCTGGTGAGATCCTGGACGGCGACGGCGGCGGAGGACACGACCGTGGCGATGCCGTGCAGAGCGTCGCGGCTGCCGGTGACCTTGGTGATGGGGCCGGCGTCGAGGGCGTTCAGGTGGGTGAGGACGGCGGCGGTGAGCTGGTGGCCCTTGATCACCAGCGGGCTGATGGCGCGCAGCGCATCGGTGCCGGGGCCGCATTCGACTTCCCGGACTTGCGTGCCGAGTTCCGCGAAGTCCCGGGACATGGTGTGCAGTTGGGCCACGGGGTGGGTGGGGTCGGAGGTGGTCACGGAAGCGGTGTTCCTTTGGGGTCAGTGGCTTCGGACGGGAGGTGGGTGCGCGGGCGTGGGTCGCAGAGCCGCCCCCGGTGGAGTCCGCCGTGGAGGTGGGGGTGGTGCGATGACGGAGGCCAGGGCGGTGGTGCCTGCGGGGGTGAGGCGGATGCGGTCCTGGGGCGGGCCGCCGATGATGTAGGTGGCGGGCGCGGAGGAGGGGGCGCGGTCGGTGAGGTGGTGTTTTTCGAGGGCTCGCAGGGTGCTCAGACGGAAGCGGTTGTGCCGGCGGGACTGGGCGCGCTCGCGGTCGAAGAGGTTGCTGACCGTGACGTGTCCGCGGGCGATCTCCGCAAGTGCGGTGCGCCGCTCGGCGCTCAGCCGGTCATCCGGGGCGGTCGCCATCGCCCCGCGGCGGCGCATCTCGACGGCCAGCGCCGCCGCGCAGCCCACCGAGGCGTCGGCCGCCAGGGCAGTCAGATCGCGTGCCGTGCGGACGTCGTGGCCGGCCGATGCGTGGCTGAGATAGGCGAGCTGGGTCAGCCGCGCCAGGATCTCGGTCATCTCCGTGCTCGCGTAGAGCCACTCCGCCCGGATCGCGGTGATGGCGGTACGGGTGTCGTACGCGAGCTGCTGCGCGGAGGTGGGGTGCGTGTTGTCGCCGGGCGCGGCGCCCGCGTCCAGCTCGGCCAAGTGGAGGTCGAGCATGTCGTTGTGCCGGGTGTACTGGCCGGCGAGGTGAAGCAGCCGCTCGACCGGTGTCGGCACGTCGAACAGCCGGGCGTCGGCGGCGGTCATGAACGGCGGCGTGCACCCGGGGCGGGCCCTTCACCGGCGGCGGGTGCCGGAGGTACGGCGGGAGCCAGTGCCGGCTCGGTACTGCCGCTGGGGCTGGGGCTGGGGCTGGGGCGCGGGGTGTCGGTTGCTGGTTGTGGCGGCAGGTGCCGGGGCAGCGGGGTGCGGTGCGGCGGCAGCATGGCGTTCGCGTTCGTCATCTCGGTTCCGACCGTGTCGAGTTCGTCCCCGAGTGCGTAGAGGCGGGTGCTGAGCTGTTCGAGGCGGGTGGCCAGGTGAGCGCCCTGGCGGGTCTGCATCGCCGCCGCGTACTCGGCGGCGGTGTCCAGCAGGGTCCGCAGCCCGGGCAGTACAGCGTCGTCCGCTTCGGTGACCGCGAGAAGCGCCATACCTACATCGACACTGCTGTGGGCCTCGATGACCTCGCGGGTCAGATCGGGCAGAGCGGTCTTGATCGGTGGGACCGTGCAGGTGCTGGAGACCTCGGGGCGCAGGACGCCTGCCGGTACCGTCGGCGGGAAGGACCAGGTGGCGTCGTCTGCGCCGTCGAACTCGCCGATGATCTCCAGCTCTGGGCTGTCGAGGTCGCCGGCGAGCACCAGGAGTGGCTCGCGTTGGTCGAGGCGGACCAGGGAGACCAGCCGGCCGTCCGCGTCCCACCCGCTGCCGAAGACATCCAGCCGGTTCTGCAGGCGTTTGTCGCGCACCTGTTGGGCGAGCCGTTCCTGTTCGGCCTTCGGCAGTGCCGGGGCGGGTGCTTTGGGCCGGAGTTGGTTGATGAGGCTGTCCACGAGGTAGCCGTGCTCGGCCCAGGTGGTCACATACGGCCACAAGGCCGCGTCCTGCGCCCGGCGGGCCGCCTCGTCGCCGGCGGTGGGCTCGATGTCCAGGATGCGGCGGCACTCGGTGGCCGCGTACTCCAGGTCGTCGAGCAGCAGCCGCCAGTGCGGCAGATGCCGGGCCGGAGGCATCCTGTCGAGCGCGGTGCGGGCCCGGTCGAGGAACAGGGCCGTGTGCGGGAGCAGCAGCACGCGGAACTCCTCGGCGGCTGCGCGGTTGCGCGCGGCGGTGGCGTCCTGGTGGGCGGCCGGGTCGATGGTGACGCCGAACTCGTTGCGCGCCTCGTGAAGCGCGATGTCGCAGACCCGGCGAAGGTTGTAGTGGAGCTGCCGGAACCGGGCAAGGGCGGCCGTATCGGCAGGGGAGCGGGGAATCGGTGCCTCCGGGAAAGGGGGGTGTTGCAGGGCTCGCCAACCTGGCCACGCGGCGGGGCCGTGCCTCCCGGCGGGGCCGGCGGCTTCAGTGTCGAAGTGAGGCCAGCCGAAGGCTCTGGCACAAGCAGCTCGGTGTACCGGGGCGGGAAGTAGCCCTCGTGTCGCGCAGGGTGGTGGCCGGACCAGGGGGGGCGGCGCTGTGGTGAAGGGGGCGCCGCGTGCTGACGGAGGTCAGCGGCGGTGTCCGGGTGGTGTCGCGGGCGGGCCCGCGGCGTGGCGCGACTGCCGGCCAGGCGGCACCTGTGCGGCGGGCGGGCTGCTGAAGGCGGGTGCCGCGCGGTCGAGGATCTCGGCTATCCGTTGGGCTTGGCCGCAGGCGTCGCTGAGTTGCGTGGCGATGTCGTCGGGGAGCCGGTCGGCTTGGGCTTGGTACTGGTAGCGCTGGATGATCTCGGCGGCGTTGCCCAGTTGGTCGGCGAGCCGGCGCAGCACCGCTGCCTTCTGCTCGGGGGTGGTTGCGGTGTGCGTGGCCTGCAGGAGTTCGTCCAGGGCGGTGGGCAGCGGGTCGTCGTCGACGGGGAGGCCGTAGAGGGCGGCGTGCAGGGCCTGGGCGAAAACCGTCACGGGCCCGCCGCGGGAGCGGTGCTGGTACTCGGCTGCGGCTTGCCGGCGGACGCCGAAGCTGACGGTCACGTCACGGGGAGCAGCGCCGGGACGGATCTGATCGGCGAGGGCGCGTGCCACATCATGGGCGGTCGGGGTGTTGGAGGACGTAAGGGCCTCCCTTCGGTCGTCGGTTACCCAGGCGCAGGAGACCGGGTTTCACCGTCGCGGGGCTGCGGCCGGTGCGCGGGGTGAGGGCGCGGCTGTCGGCGGGGCGGTCGTTTCGGTGTGCACGCGGTGCTGGGCCAGGGTGCGGTGCCCGTCGTCGGTCACGGTGATGGGCCGGCCCTGGTAGAGCGGTACGGAGGTGTCGAGGTGCACCAGAGTGCGTTTGTCCAGGGGCTGGAACGTGGCGATGGTGATGCGGGTGCGGTCGGCGGTGTGGACGAAGGTCGAACCGCGGCCCTTGGTCTGCATCGTCGCTTCGCCCCTGGCCGCCTGTCGCCTCGTCGGCGCCGCCCGCCTTGCGGAGCAGTGCGCTCCCTGAGCAGATGCGGCTACCCTGCTCCCTCGCCCGAGCGGTCCGGCTCTGGCCGAAGCAGGTCGGCATTCTGCGGTTGGCCGGGGGCGGGACGGCCGGGACCGGCGCGCGTGGGGGATGCGGGTCACCCGGTCCCGGCCGATCACTCAACTGTAAGCCTTTGCTTGTCAGTTACACGGGTTTGTCACTCGTCCGAGTGTCCTTCGCCTGCTCTTTCCCCTGCCTGCTCCCTGGGAGATGCCTGCCTGCCTCCTGCCCCGCCTGCCTCCATTCGCACGGCCCGCTCTCAGCGCGAAGGGCGGCGGACGCGGCTTGGCCGATGTCAGGTCGTCAGCCGAAGTCAACGATGGCCCGGTTCACCAACTGCCGAGGGTGACCAGGCCGACCCGCGGCTGGGAGGGGCGGATGGAAAGGGGGCAGTGGGTGCGGCGCCGGGCTGCGGGCGGTCGTGCCGAAGCGACGGCGGGTGCACAGAGGCGGGAGGAGAGAGGGGAAGTGGATCAGCGGGTCGGCGCGCGTGCGGTTCTGGTGGCCGGTCTGGCGGCTGGGCGGGTGGTGGTGGGTTTCGGGGCCTGTTGGCGGCCGAAGGTGGCCGTCAGTCCGCGGCGCCCGCCGGGGGTGAGGTGGATGCGCTCGTCGTGCAGCAGCAGCGGGCAGGGGGCGCGGGTCACCAGGCCGCTGGATTCCAGGGAGCGGATGGTGCTGATGGACAGGCGGATACCGTCGCGGTGGAGGTGCGGCTTGCCGTCGGCGATGGTCACCTCGCCCTGCGCGACGGCGCGCAGGGCAGCGTGCTGGGTGGGCGACAGCGAGGGCGGCTGATGCAGTGGGGGCGCGCCCCAGCGGCGCCGGTCGGTGACGAACACCTCGGCGGTGGCCACGGCGTCGGGGGCGCCGAGTGCGGTCAGCTCAGCCACGAGTTCGACGCGGCGGCCGGCCTCGCGGAGGGCTTTCTCGTGGCTCAGGGGCGGGGCCCCGGTGAGGGCGGGGATTCCGGCGCGGGTGTCGTCGATGATGTTCACGGCGTCCAGCAGGTGGTCTGCGGAGTCGCTGACCAGGTAGGCGAGCTGCCACACGCGCGCGTACACGGTGCGGATCGCGGGGCTGAGGTACATCGGCTGCGCCTTGAGGACGTCCACGATGTCCAGCGCCGCGTTGGCCAGGCGCTGGGTGACGACGGCGTGGTCGGTCAGGGCAGTGGCGGGGCTGGAGCCGGACAATCCGTGCCGGGCCAGGGTCACCCGGAGGCGGGCCAGGTCGTCATTGTGCCGGGTGAACTGCTGGGCCAGGTCGAGAAGGTGCTCGGCAGGCGCGGTCGGGTTCATCAGGGGACCAGGGTTCCGTTCTGCTGTGGGGCTACCAGCGGCTTGGCGCGGGCATGCGGTTTCAGGGGGCTTGCCACAGGAAGCGGGTCACGTGGTCGTTGCCGTGGCTGGACCGGGGGCGGGAGGCGGTGTGCCATCCGGCCCGGGGCGGGCGGCTGGCGATCAGGTGCCAGCCCGCGCCGCGAAGGGAGGCGCCGCGCCGCTTTCGCCCGCTTGTGTGTACGTGATCAGCCGCCGGTATCCGAGGGCTTTGGCTGCTCTCCAGGCGGTGCCGTAGAGCAGGGAGTTGACGTTGGGTGCGCCGTCGCTGGCGGTCCGGGTGACTTCGAGGGTGGCGCCGTCGTCCAGGTGCCGTGCCACGGGGCGGCCCACCACCGCTACGGCGCGCAGGACGCCGGCCTCGTCGGCGGCTCCGACGGAGAAGATCTGCCCGACCGGCGGCCGGTGGTGGCGGTGCCAGAGGCGGACGAACTCCTTGGCCTCGCGGGAGCGGACGGGCACCAGGTGCAGACGCTGGTTGCTCACGCCGCGGGTCCGAAGTCGGCTTGGACGGGGGCGTGCTTGGCGATGGCGCGGGCGGTGATCGCCTTCGACGCGCGGTCGGAGGCCGCCGACAGATCTTCTGCTCCCGGTTCGAGGTACCAGGGGCGCAGGGTGAGCATGGCGGCCCGCATGCCGGTGGCGAAACAGATGGCCATGCCCTTGGGCAGGGCGCGGATGGCATCCGCGGGCAGGATCCGCTCCTGCCGCATCGAGACGGACGTCGACGTGCCCGAGTCCGAGCGTGACGTGGAGGTGGTCTCGACGTCGTGGTCGCCGATCAGCCGTGACAGCTTGTCCGCGAAGTCAGGGTCGTCGATCCCACTGCCGATGATCTTGATGGTGGCGGCGCTCCACAGGGCGTCCATGCCGGCGTCGCCCCAGACTTTCTGGCCCTGGCGGTAGGACTGCAGGATCGTGATGGGGATGACTCCGCGTGAGCCGAGGTGGCTGTAGAGGTCGGGCAGGTCGGAGATCTTGCAGACGTTGGCGGCTTCGTCGAGGATCGCCAGGAGCGGGGGGTCGAGGCGGCCTCCGGCGCGTTCGGCCTGGGTGGTGGCGGCGCGCATCACGCTGTCCGCGCAAGCGGCGATGAGTGCGGAGGCTCCGCCGCCGCCGTCCTTCGACAGCAGATACAGCGAGTCGGTCGTGGTGACGAACTCGGCGGGTTTGAATTCGGGGACGTCTTTCTGGGGGGTGACCCAGGTGGCGATGTTGTGGTCGAGGAGGGCGGCGGCGTACTGGCGGGCGGTCTCGTAGATGCCGTCGCGGGTCTCGGGCGGTCCTTCGACGGTGCCCTTGAGCTGGGCTGCGACCGCGGTATGGCCGTGGTCGCGCAGGATGTCCAGCGGGGTGCGGTCGGCGGGGAAGGCGAGCCACTGCATGACGTCGGTGATGGGGCGGTGGTCGAGGGCGGCGGCGAGGAAGAGCTGGGCGAGGATGTTGGATCCGGCCTTGGACCAGAAGTCGCCCTGCTGGGAGGCGTCGACGCTCGCGGCGAGGAAGTGGCCTGCGAGGCGGCCGGCGCCTTCGAGGGTGGTGGCGTCGGCCAGCGGGTTCCACCACATGGTGCGGTTGGCGTGGGCGATCTGCTGCGGGTCCATCGACCAGGTCCGCCCGGCGGCGGCCCGGGCGTCGAGGGTGGCGGTGTAGGCGTCGCCGGCGGCTTTGTTGCTGGTGAGCATGACCGGGCCGGGCGCGGCGAGGATGGCGGGTATGGCCAGTGCGGTGGTTTTCCCGGAGCGGGGCGCCATGATCGCGACGGCCACGTCCTCGTAGCCCATGCGGACTTCGTGCCGGGTGCCTTGGAGGGTGCCGAGCAGGATGCCGGTGTCGTGGGCGTCGATGTGCTTGCTGTTCTTCAGGCTCGGGCGCAGGGAGCGGGCCTTGGCGGTGGTGGCTTTGGCCATCAGCGGTTCGATATCCCGGGCCCCGGCCAGAGCGGGTGTCTTCTTCTTCCGGGCGCTGCGGTTGTGGTGCCGGATCCACAGGACGATCCCCGTGGTCGCGAGGGAGAGGAAGACGGCGGCGGGCGTGATGCGGGCGCCGATCAGCAGGGACGTTTCTCCCGCGCCGGGCCAGAGCTGCTCGGGGTGCAGGAGGGCGTCGGTCGGCTGGTACGGGGCCCAGTCGTTCCCGGTGAGGTGGGCGGTGATGTTGCCGGACAGCCAGGCGAGATGGGACAGCGGGACGACGACTGCGGCGATGCCGAGGATCAGGCGCAGGGCGAGGTCGTACCCGTCGGTGGAACCGTTCGTGGAGGAGGAAGGGGGCAAGGGCTACGTGCTTCCGGGCGGGGTGCGGTGGGTCAGCGGCGGCGGTTCCTCGCCGGCTGCCCGGGGCTTAGGGGAGCCGGCGGGCGGGCGCGCCGGGCAGCGAGGGCGCGGACACGCGCTTCCAGAGCGGCGACGGCGAAGTCGGCGCGAACGGCCTCGGACCGGCGGGTGATCAGTGCCGGGTCGTGGACCGGGAGGGTGTTCCGGTATCCGATGCGCAGAAGGGGCGCGGGATCGGCAAGGGCGGAAGTGAACGCGCCGATGAGGTGCGGCGGGGTGTGATCGCCGAAGCGTGCCTGCCACACCGGCTGGTGCACGCCGAGCTTGACGGTCACCAGCCAGGCACCTGGGCTGTCCGCCGTCCCCAGGCGCCTGATGTCAGCCGTGCCGTCGGGTGATCCGATGCCACCGGCGTTACGGGCCCAGCCGGCCCGCAGGAGGCGTTCGTACGGGTCGCAGGGCGCGTTCGCTTGTGCCGAGGGGTCGGTGAGTGCGTCGGTGACGGCGGCGATGAGTTCGACGGGGGTGCGGGCGCCGAAACTGGCGAACCAAGCCGGCCGCCGCGCTGGCCCCGGGGCGTGGACCAGGGTCCACCACCGGTTGTCGGGGTCGGGTTCCAGACGCAGGAGAGCGTGGTGGTCCGGGCTGGAGAGCACGACGCGGGGCATCAGGGGGTCGTTGCCGTGGCTCCAGCCGCAGGCGCGGTGCAGGGGGACGGTGACCCAGGCGGGATCTCCGCCGCCGGCAAGGTGGCGCGGGGAGATGAAGTCGACCTCGACGCTGCCGGGAGGCGGCTGGGTGGTCACTTTCGTGCCGGGTTTCGCGCGCCGCGTACGGGGGCCGTGGTGGGCGGCACGCTTCGGGGCGCCGGGGCCCGGCGGAAGGCGGTGTTGATCTCGCGGAGGGCGTCGCCGTGGGTGGCCCAGGTGTCGAGGTGGCTCCACGCCTCGGCGTGGTACTCGGCCAGGGCGTCGTCGTATACCGCGTTGCCGGGGGAGGCGTTGGCGGGCAGGCCGTCGCGCGTCTGCAGCCACTGCTCGTGCTGTTCGTCGAGTTGGTCGAGCGCGGAGCGCAGGACGTCTATCTGCCAGCGCCAGCGGCTCTGCACGGTGTCCGCCGGCAGCCGGGCAAGTTGCGTTTCGGCGGTAGCGAGCAGGTGGCTGGCGCCGGCGTGGAGCGGTTCGAAGGCCGCGGCGGTGTCGGCGTCGCGCAGGCCGGCGCGGATGCCGTAGGCGTGTTCGTCGTGGGCCCAGCCGCCGAGGTCGGTGTGCTCGTCGGAGTAGACGTCCCAGTCGGCGAGGATCTTCTGGCTGTCGCGCAGGTAGGCGTTGAGGTGACGCAGGAGAGCGCGGTGTCGGTGATCGGTGGAGATAGTGGGTGGTCCTGTCGGTTCAGCGGCGTGCGGCGGCACGGGCGGTACCGGTGTTCGCCGGGCCGGCCGCGGGGATCTTCTTCTGCCGTCGGGTGGCACGCGCGGCGCGGTGCAGGGACGTGATACGGGTGGCGTGCGTGGCGACGACCTGGTCCGGGGTGAGCGGGCTGGGCTTCTGCGCGGCGCCGTAGTGGACGGTGCTGTCGGACATGGCGCGGTGCAGCGGGGCGGGGTCGGCAAGCGCGGTGACGAAGGCGGCCACGAGGTGATCGGGCATGTAGTCGCTGAACCATGCGTTCCAGATCTGCGGCCCGTCGTAGTGGCCGCTTCGCGGCTCGCGGGTCTCCATGTGCCAGTGCGGCGTGTCGTGGAACTCCTGTTCGCGCAGTTCCACTTGGCACATGCCGTCGGTTGACACGGCGGTCGCCGGGTCGCTCACGCGCCAGCCCGCGGATTCCAGGGTCGAGATGATGCCCGGCGGATCCTCCGCGTCCGCAGTGAGGAGGGCGTCGGTGAACGAAGCGATGACCTCCGCGGGGACGAGTCCGCTGAACTGTGCGGACCACCGTGGGGCGTTGTCGGTGGGGTCGGCTTGCAGGCACCACCACCTGGAGGTGCTGTGTGCCTCCGGGGCGTACTGGAGGCGGTAGCCGTGATCGGGGCTGCGCAGGATGAGGTCGGCGCCCAGCGGGTCGGAGACGGTGCTCCAGCCGGCGGCGGCCAGGCCGTGGGTGACGTGGCGGGGATCGCCCGGGCCGGCGAGGTGGCGTGGGCTGGTGTCGTAGGGGATCTGCCAGGCATGCGTGTCGGCGAACGCGGCGGTGAGCCGGTCGGTCAGCGGCACCAGGCGCACCCCGGCCCGCTGGCGGCGCCCGCGTCGTAGAGGTCGCGGAGGTCGTCGAGGAGGTAGTGGAGGGCGTGGTGGTCTGCCTGCGCTGACGCGGCAGCGCGCACCTGCGCGATCAGGAGGCCGGCCTCGGTGGTGCGGGGGGTGTCCGGGTGGTCGTGCAGGGCACGGGCAAGGGCGCGCAGGGTGTCGGCGAACTGGAGGGGCAGGCCGGTGAGTTCGTCGAGGAGGGGCTCAGCGAGGGCGAGTGCTTCGTCGGGGTCGGGGCCGGAACGCAGGTAGTCGGTCAGGTGGGACAACGTCTCGGTGACGGCGCGCAGGTCATCGGCGGTGGGATCGGGCATCGGGCTCCTCGGGTGTGGGTGCGGGTCAGCGGCGGGTTCGCGCGCCGCCGGCGGGCGCGTAGGGGCGGGCAGGGGTGGTGCGGGGCCGGACACGCTGGGCGCTGCTGGGTGCCCAGGCTCCGGTGCGGGCGGCCGTGATCCTGGTCTGCTGCCAGGCGTGGAGCTGGGAGGGCAGGACGGACACCGACCAGGTACGGATCTGCGCGCTGAAAGGAACACGGCCGCGCGGGCGCATCACCGGTTCGGGGTTGGCGAGTTCGGCCGTGAAGGCTTGCACCAGGTGCATCGGGGTGCTGATCGAGAACTGGCCACTCCACCCGTTGCCCTGCGCATCCTTCGCCCCGGTCCACCACATCGCCTCTCCGTCGGACTTGTGGTGGTACTGCATCCAGGCGCTGCCGTCAGGGCTCGTCGCGCTGTAGTGCCGGCCCTCGGCCCGCGCGTTCCAGCCCTGCTGCTCCAGGGGCGCCCAGATGTCGGGGGCGTGTGCATCGCGGGGGCGGGTGAGGGCGTCGGTCAGCCCGGCGACGATCTCCACGGGTGTCTGCCGGCCGAGGTGCGCCCACCAGGCGTTGTCCCGGCCGTTCGCGTCCGCGTAGATCGCCCATCCTCCGGGCAGGACGTGCGGGTTGTAGGCGAGGCGGACGGTGCGGTCCGGGCTCTCCATGACCAGCGGGCCGCCCGCGACGGACTTGTCCTGCCATCCCGAGGCGTGCAGGAAGTGTGAGACGTGGCGGATGTCGCCGCCGCCGGCCAGAGCGCGGGGCTGGACGAGGTAGTGCTGCTCGGCCTGCTCACCCGCCCCCCAGCCCGGCATCGTTTTCTGACTGGGCCCCTTCTTCTTTTTCACCTGTGCCGCCGGGCGGTGGGCGCAGCGAAGGCCGGCTTCGCATCCGCCGCGGCGAGTTGCTCGCGGGCGTGGTGGAGCGTTTCGCGGTGCTCGTCCAGGTCGAGGGCGATGTCGTCGAGTTCGTTCGAGGCACGGCCCAGAGCCAGCCAGACTTCCGGCGGCAGAGCGCCACGTCCGGTCTGGTCCTTGGCGAGCACGCTGCTGACGACCATGAGGTGGGTGAGGCCGCCGAGGACCCCTTCCTCCGGGTCGGGATCCAGGATGCGCGCGATGACCCGTGCGGCCTGGCCTGGCGGGAGCTGCGAGAGGCGATCGGCGAGTTGGCCGAGCTGGTGGGTGATCTCGTCGGCCAGCCTTTCGGCATACAAGGTGGGGCGGGACATGCGGCTCCAGGGCGGGGACGGGGACGGTCAGTGGTGGTGCGGGTGCCCGATCCGGCGGAGTTCGGTGGCGGCGGGTTCGGGGCTGGCGCCGGCCAGCAGCCGGGTGCGGTCGCTGTCGACCGGGGTGCAGGCGCGCAGGTAGCCGCGGAACAGGGCGGTCGCGAGGCGGGGCTTGAGACGGTGGGTGATCGGCGGGGGAGTGCGGGGTGCTACGGGTCTCTCCGAAAGTCAGTCGGACAGGGGCACGGTGCCGGGTTCAGCGGCGCCGGCCCGGCGGGGCGGCCGGGAGCTGAGAGGGCTGCGCTGTCGGTGCCGGGGTCCAGGGGGTGGTGGTCGCCGCGCAGGCCGGAAGGGGGCAATCCGCTGGGTTGGAGGATGTCTGCTGCCTGCTCGGTTTCGCCGATGGCTACGACCAGCTCGGTGCGGGGGCTTTGGTGAGGGTGATCCTCGTCATCGAACCCTGCCGGCCCGCGAAGGGCGGGCGCCTTCGGTGGGCGGCGAGGTGGACGGGGCCGCGGAGGGCGCGGACCGGCTCGTGGGGTGCTGCAGTGCGGTGGTGATGCCGAGGGCGTCGAGCTGCGGTCCGATCGCGCGCACTGCGCGGGCCTGGGTCTGGGTGTCGTCCGCGGCGAGGCTGTAGATGCCGGTGTGCGGGTCCTGGACGAACCCGGCCGCCGTCAGGACGGACCCGGCGGTCTCGCCGACGGGGGCGGTGGCGATGCTCCCGTCCGGCTGCCAGATCAGCACGAGCCGGTCCGGCTGGGACGGCTGGGTGCCGCCCAGGGCGTTGTGCCGGACTTCGGCGAGCGCGCTGTCGTAGCGGACAAGGAGGTCGTCGGCGACCTGCTCGGCGTCCAGGAACGGATCCCCGGCCAGCGCGATGCCGCCTGGTTCGCGTACGGCGCGGTATGCCTCGTCGGGCAGAGCACGGGGAGCGACGGGGGCGATGAGGAACCCGTCGCCTCCGTCGTACCGGTCGAGGAGGGCGAGTTGGGCGCCGTCGGGGCGGCTGAGGATGGCGGCCTGCTGCAGGGGATGCTCTGCGAGGGAGGCGGCGGCCAGGTCCAGATCCCAGATGCGCTCGGCCAGTTCTTCGAGATCGGCGAGGTTGGACAGGTCGTCCTTGTCGTCCGTGGGCAGGTGGGTGGTGGTCCAGGTGCCGGGAAGCTGGTCGGCGAGGACGTCGGCAAAGGAGGCCAGACGCCCGGTGGTGTCGTGATCGTGCATGGTGTCCTTGGCGGGGTGGGCGGTGAGGTCAGCGGCGCGGGGCCGTGGTGATGTCCGGCGGCGCCGGCGGCACGCTGCTCGGCGGTGGCGGGCAGGCGCACGCCGCGGAGCGCTCCTGCTCGTCGGCGGGGACTTGTTCGGTGCAGGTGCTGCGGCCGGGGTGGGCGGCGCTGCGGTCGGCGAGCGCGTCGCGGGTGTGGACCAAGTCGGTTTGCAGGACGCGCAGAGGGTTCTCAGCGAGATAGCGCAGGCGATGGGCGAAGTGGGGGTCGGCTGCGGTGTCGAGGCCGTCGTGGAACTCGGCCGCGGCGAGGGGGACGTCTTCCAGCGCGGCCAGCACGCCGTCGTGCGCGGCGGTCACCTCGGTGAGCACGTGGGCCGCCTCAGCGGTGGTGGTGGCTTTGCGGAGGAGGTCGGAGAGGTGGGCGACGCCGGCGCCCAGCGGGAGGTAACCGGCCGGGCGCGCGTCGGTGTCGAAGGCTTCGTCGCAGTCGACGTGGTATCCGGCGGCGCGGAGCCGGGCGACGGCGTCGGTGCCCAGACGGGCCTCGTCGTCCTCGGTGAGGCCGGTGGGGGCGCGGTGGTAGGTCTCGTGGACGCGGACGACGGCGACGAAGCCGGTGCGCTGCAGGATGCTGTGCGCGGCCCGGTCGCCGCCGCGGGCGAGGAGTTCACCGGAGTGCGGGTGGCGGCGAATGTCCAGGAGTTGTCCGGCGGGCAAAGGAACGTTTCTCCTACGGTGATCGGTGTGCGGCCGGCCGGGCGACGGCATGGGCGGCGGCTGGTGCGGTGGCCGCGGAGGGCTGGGTCATCTCGTGTGCGGTGGCATCCAGGTCTTGCTGGAGCGCGTGGATACGGCGGGCGATCAGCTCCAGGCGGTGTGCCGTGCCGGTTCCGGCGGCGGTCGGCCGGCGGGTGATCCGCTGGGCGGTGTGTTCCACGAGGCCGCGCACCGCGGCCAGAGGGCCGGTGTGTTCGTCGGCGAGCTGGGTGAGGACGGCGGCGAGCTGCGTCTGCGTCGTGGGCACAGGGCGGTTGCCGGCGCGGGTTGTGGGGGTGTCGTAGACGGGGATCAGCCGCAGGTCCGCTTCGATACGCCGGGCCTCGTCGGCAAGGTGACGGCCGGTGTCGGCGGGCGGGTTGTACCAGGCTCCGCCGTGCCGGATGAGGCTGGCGATCAGGTCCAGCCGTCCCGGCCGGGCCTGGAGGGCGACCCACCGGCACTCCCGTGCCTGCGAGGTTCCGGGAATCTGGATCCCGGCGGCGCGGGCCAGGCGGTGGGCGATTTCAGTCCACTCGGGGCCCGTGAGGGTGCGGTCCTCGGGGGCGAGCCGTACGTCGACGTGGAAGATGGCGTGGCGGTCGCCGTACCGGCTGACGGCGAACGGGTGGTCCGCATAGGGGTCTTCGAGGTGTTCGGCCCACTGCGCGGACGTCCACGTCGGCTGCCCGTCGTTCTGCCTGTAGGCGTCGAGTCCCGGCCAGTAGGCGACGACGGTGTGCTCGGTGAGCCCGTCCTCGGGTGATACCGGCCGCCCCAGGGCTCGGGTGAGGGGCCCGACGGCGGTGTGGGTGCGCTGGTGGATGTGGGGGATCACCAGCCGCTCCGCCTGTCCGCGATGTGAATCAGGTAGTTGAGGGCGTTGATCGTGTACCAGCCGCAGTCGACGATGTCGCCGCTGCCCGCGAACTTGGGCAGGAAGGTGTCCTCCATGGCTCGCAGGTGGATGAGGCAGTCCGGGCAGCGGCGCGAGAGGTGGAGCATGTAGCGGGGGTGGGAGGTGAGGTAGGACTGGGCGCCGCCGGTTGCGTTGTGCAGCCTCCAGCCGTTCTCCTCGGTCGGGGTGTGCCGCGAGGGGGCGACCACCCGCATGGCATCGCCCCACATCTCGCCGCCGGCCACGCCCTTCAAGACGACGACGGTCTCTCCGGCCCGGAAGTGCTGGGCTGTGATGTCCCGGTGGGGCGTGAGCGGGTCCGGCGTCGGGACGAGTACCGGGGTGGGCGACGGGGGCAGTGGCATGCGGTTCCTTCCACGCGGGTCAGGCAGGGCGGGAGGAACAATGGTCCGGAGATTCGCCGGTTTGCCTAACCGGCGATCACCGGCTATGTTCCCCGCCGCTCAGCGGAACGGGTTCTGTGTCCCGCGGTCGCCTTCGCCTGCAGCGTCGAGGAGTTCGGGCAGGTCACAGCCCTCGGAGTCACGCTGGTCGATCCACCATCCTGCCCGGGTGATCGAGCGGGCTTTGTCCTCCTGCTCTGCCCAGGCGGCCTCGTCCCAGGCCCCTTCGACGACCAGCGCGGTATACGCCGCGGCCATCAGCTGGTGACGGGTGCGCTCGCCCCAGGCCAGAGCCTTGGCCGGGCCGTCCAGCGGCGGCATGTCGAACCGTTGCGCCCAGTCTTCGGCGGCCTGCTTCTCCTCGGCGCGGCGGGCCGCGAGCCACTCCTGCCGGGAGCCGGAGTCGGCGTCGCGGGCTGCCTTCCAGCAGTCGGGGCAGTCCCGCTCGGCGAGCCAGCGGGCGAATCCCGCCCGCCGGTCGGCCGGCCGGTCGGACAGGTCATGGTCGACCTCGTGGCCGCAGGGGTGCTCGACGGTCCAGTTCGTTCGGATTGCCATGTGGTTGTTTCTGCTTTCTGTCTTCTGCGTCGTCTCAGCGGGTCCTGCGGATGGCGTCTGTGGCCGCCGTGGCGATGGCGACGGGAGCGCTGGAGGGCTGGGGCAGGTGCAGCAAGGTGGTCCCCGGCAAGTGCTGGGACTCGGCGGTGAGGGTGAGCTGGAGTACGGCGCAGCCGGCGGTCGTGAGCTGCTTGACGCGGGTGACGGCTTGAGCGGTTTCGTCGCTGCGGTACCGGGCGTCGGTGACGATCACGAGGAGGCGGCCGGCGCCGGGGCGGCTGAGTTCGAGGCCGTGGTCGAGTGCGTCGATGGCGTCGCCGAGGTTGTGGTGGCGGCCGGTGGCATCGAACGTCGTCACGCGCTGTGGTGCTCGGTGGGTGGGCCGGGTCAATGCGGTCAGGTGCAGGTCGTAGGCGATGGTGGCGGTGCGGGAGTCGGGGTCGGTCAGGGCTGCTGCGCGTGCCACGATCCAGGCAGCGGACGCGACGGGCGCGCAGGCGGCACGCATGGAGCCGGAGACGTCGACGGCGATACCCACACGCAGCGGTGGGGTAGGGGAGTTCCGGCGGCGGGTGTGGGTGAACGGTTGGGCGGTGGGGACCGACCCGGCCGCGCGCTGAGCGTCGCGGGCGAGGGCACGGCCCATGTTGA
>NZ_JACBXC010000110.1 GCF_013870535.1 Streptomyces phytophilus
GGCGTCGGGGACGCCGGTCGTGGTGGTGGCGGTACGCAACCCGTACGACGTGCGGCGGTTCCCGGAGGCACCGGCGTACCTGTGCACGTACGGCACGGGGACGGGGGTGCTGACGCGGGCGGTCGACGCGCTCTACGGCGACCTGCACCCGACTGGCCGCCTGCCGGTGGCCATCCCGGAACTGGGCACGCCGGACACGGACCTGTACCCGCTGGGACACGGCCTGGAGTACTGACCGCCGGGCGGGCCGGGGCCGTGCCCCGGTCCGTCACGGCCGCGTGCGCCTCCCCCTCAGCCGCCCCGCGCTGCCGCCGCGCCGCCGCCCACCGCGCCGATCAGCAGCCGGCGCAGCTCCCGCGCCGCCCGGGGCGGCGACACGTCGCCCCGGTGCGCCACGGAGATCGTCCGGTGCAGCCCCGGCGCCGCGAACGCCGTCGTCACCAGCCCCGAGCGCTCCGCGACCATGCTCGGCACCACCGCCACCCCGAGCCCCGCCCGCACGAACCCCAGCACCGCGTCCATCTCCCCGCCCTCCACCCCGAACTCCGGCTCGAAGCCCGCCTCCCGGCACGCCGCGACCGTCAGCTCCCGCAGGTCGTACCCGTGCCGGAACATCGCCAGCGGCCGCCCCCGCAGGTCCCCGATGCGGATCCCGCCGCCCCCGCCCGCGCCGCCCGCCCCGCTCCCCGTGACCGGCGGCGCGTCCGGGGACGAGACCACGACCAGTTCCTCCCGCAGCAGCTCCGTCGTCGTCAGCGCCGGCGCCTGCCCCGCCAGCGGCGTGATCACCAGCGCGAGGTCCAGCTCGCCGGCCGCGAGCGTCCGTACGAGGTCCTGCGAGCCGTCCTCGTGCACGTGCAGCTCGATGCCCGGGTAGCGGGCGTGGAACGTACGCAGCGCGTCCGGCACCAGGCTCGCGCACAGGCTCGGCGTGGCCCCCAGCCGCACCCGCCCCCGCCGCAGCTGCGCGACCTCCTGGACCTCCCGCCGCGCCGTCTCGGTGTCGGCGAGGATCCGCCGCGCCAGCGGCAGCAGCGCCTCGCCGGCGTCGGTGAGCGTGATGTGCCCGCGGGCCCGGTGGAACAGCTCGGCGCCCAGCTCCCGTTCCAGCGCCCGTACGGACTGCGACAGCGACGGCTGCGCCACGTGCTCGCGCTCGGCGGCCCGGGTGAAGTGGCGGGTCTCGGCGACGGCGGCGAAGTAGCGAAGCTGCTGCGGGTGCATGGATCAAGCGTAGCCCCACGATAGCCATCGCCTATCGAAAGCAGCGATTTCATGTCTTGGACGGATGGGGCGTCCCCTCCTTACCGTCACAGTCATGGCCCTGACCACGAAGTCGGCGTCGAAGCCCGCCTCGGACAAGCGCACCTCCGGCAAGCGCACCTCCGGCAAGCCCGCCCCGGAGCCGACCCGCCCCAAGCGCTACCCGCCGTCGCTCCCCGCGCTGCTGTGGCGCTCCACCGTCGGCAAGAAGACGGTGCTGGCCGTCACCGGCCTGATCATGGTCGGCTACCTCGTGGCCCACCTGGTCGGCAACATCAAGATCTTCTTCGGCGCGGAGGAGTTCAACAGCTACGGCCACTGGCTGCGCACCCTCGGCGGCCCGGTCCTGCACTACGAGTGGGCGCTGTGGATGATCCGCGTCGTGCTGGTGGCGGCGGTCGTGCTGCACGGCGTGACGGCGTACCAGCTCAGCCGCCGCGACATCGCCGCGCGCCCGGTCGCGTACGTCCACAAGCGCCGGCGCGCGAGCTACGCGACCCGCACGATGCGCTGGGGCGGGGTGATCCTCGGCCTCTTCGTCGTCTGGCACATCCTCGACCTGACGACGCTGACCGTGAACGAGAACGCCCGGACCGGCCACCCGTACGAGAACACCGTCGCCACCTTCTCCACCTGGTACGGCAACACCATCTACATCACCGCGATGCTCGCCCTCGGTCTGCACCTGCGGCACGGCTTCTGGAGCGCCGTGCAGACCCTCGGCGCCGCGAGCCCGGCCCGCGAGCGGGCCCTCAGGGTCGTCACCGACACCTCCGCGCTGGTGCTGACCGGCGGCTTCATCTCCATCCCCGTGGCCGTCATGACGGGAGTCGTGAACTGAAGATGTCCCCGACCTACGCGCAGTACACCGAGGGCGAACCGGTCGCCGACGCCGCCGCCCCGCCCGGCGACATCTCCGAGCGCTGGGACCGCCGCCGCTTCACCGCCCGGCTGGTCAACCCCGCCAACCGGCGCCGCTACAAGGTCATCGTCGTCGGTACGGGCCTGGCCGGCGGCGCCGCCGGCGCCACCCTCGCGGAGCAGGGCTACCACGTCGTCCAGTTCTGCTACCAGGACTCCCCGCGCCGCGCCCACTCCATCGCCGCCCAGGGCGGCACCAACGCCGCCAAGAACTACCGCAACGACGGCGACTCCGTGCACCGCCTCTTCTACGACACCGTCAAGGGCGGCGACTTCCGCGCCCGCGAGTCCAACGTGCGCCGCCTCGCGCAGGTCTCCGTCGAGATCATCGACCAGTGCGTCGCCCAGGGCGTGCCCTTCGCCCGCGAGTACGGCGGCCTGCTCGACACCCGCTCCTTCGGCGGCGTCCAGGTCTCGCGCACGTTCTACGCCCGCGGGCAGACCGGGCAGCAGCTCCTCCTCGGCGCGTACCAGGCCCTGTCCCGGCAGATCGAGGCCGGGAACGTCGAGATGCACCCGCGCACCGAGATGCTCGACCTGGTCGTCGTCGACGGCCGGGCCCGCGGCATCGTCGCCCGCGACCTGGTCACCGGCCGGATCGAGACCCACCTCGCCGACGCCGTCGTGCTGGCCACCGGCGGCTACGGCAACGTCTTCTACCTCTCCACCAACGCCAAGAACTCCAACGCCACCGCCATCTGGCGGGCCCACCGCCGCGGCGCGTACTTCGCCAACCCCTGCTTCACCCAGATCCACCCCACCTGCATCCCGCGCTCCGGTGCACACCAGTCGAAGCTGACGCTGATGAGCGAGTCGCTGCGCAACGACGGCCGCATCTGGGTGCCCAGGGCCCACGGCGACACCCGCCCGCCGAACGCCATCCCCGAGGACGAGCGCGACTACTACCTGGAGCGCCTCTACCCCTCCTTCGGCAACCTCGTCCCGCGCGACATCGCCTCGCGCGCCGCGAAGAACGTCTGCGACGAGGGCCGCGGCGTCGGCCCCGGCGGGCAGGGCGTGTACCTCGACTTCGCCGACGCCATCGGGCGGCTGGGGCGGGAGGCGGTCGAGGAGCGGTACGGCAACCTCTTCGAGATGTACGAGCGGATCACGGCGGAGGATCCGTACCAGGTGCCCATGCGCATCTATCCCGCGATCCACTACACGATGGGCGGCCTGTGGGTCGACTACGACCTCCAGACCACCGTCCCCGGCCTCTTCGCCATCGGCGAGGCGAACTTCTCCGACCACGGCGCCAACCGCCTCGGCGCCTCCGCGCTCATGCAGGGCCTGGCCGACGGCTACTTCATCCTCCCCGCCACCATCGGCGACTTCCTCGCCCGCCACCGCCCCGAGGAGGTCTCCCCCGACCACCCGGCGGTCGCCGAGGCCGTGGCGGACACCGAGGACCGCCTGAACCTGCTGCTCGCCGTCGGCGGCGACCGCACCCCCGACTCCTTCCACCGCGAGCTGGGCGAACTGCTGTGGGACGAGTGCGGCATGGCCCGTACGGAGCCGGGGCTGCGCAAGGCGCTGGAGCGGATCCCGGCGCTGCGCGAGGAGTTCTGGCGCCGGATCAAGGTGCCGGGCACCGGCGCGGAGCTGAACCAGTCGCTGGAGAAGGCCAACCGCATCGCGGACTACCTGGAGCTGGCCGAGCTGATGTGCCTCGACGCGCTGCACCGCGCCGAGTCCTGCGGCGGCCACTTCCGCGAGGAGAGCCAGACCCCGGACGGCGAGGCGGCGCGCGACGACGAGCACTTCTCGTACGCCGCGGCCTGGGAGTTCACCGCCACCGGCACCGCCCCGGTCCTCCACCGCGAGGACCTGGAATTCGAGTACGTCATCCCCACGCAACGGAGCTACCAGTGAAGGTGACCCTGCGGGTCTGGCGCCAGCCGGGCCCCGACGCGACCGGCGAGATGGTCTCGTACGAGGTCGAGGACGCCACGCCGGAGATGTCGTTCCTGGAGGTGCTGGACACCCTCAACGAGCGCCTCATCCTCACCGGTGACGAGCCCGTCGCCTTCGACCACGACTGCCGCGAGGGCATCTGCGGCGCCTGCGGGGTCGTCATCAACGGCCAGGCGCACGGCCCGGAGCGTACGACGGCGTGCCAACTGCACATGCGGTCCTTCGCCGACGGCGACGTCATCGACGTCGAGCCGTGGCGGGCGGCGGCGTTCCCGGTGGTGAAGGACCTGGTCGTGGACCGCTCGGCCTTCGACCGCATCATCGGCGCCGGCGGCTACATCACCGCCCCCACCGGCAGCGCCCCCGACGCCCACGCCACCCCGGTCCCCAAGCCGGCGGCGGAGACGGCCTTCGAACACGCGGAGTGCATCGGCTGCGGCGCCTGCGTCGCCGCCTGCCCCAACGGCTCGGCGATGCTGTTCACCGCCGCGAAGGTCGTCCACCTGGGCGCCCTGCCGCAGGGCGCCCCGGAGCGCGAGTCGCGCGTGCTGGACATGATCGGCCGGATGGACGACGAGGGCTTCGGCGGCTGCACGAACACCGGCGAATGCGCGGTCGCCTGCCCGAAGGGCATCCCCCTCCAGGCCATCTCGTCCCTGAACCGCGAGTTCCTCCGCGCGGCCCGCAAGTCGGCCTAGAGCGCGCGGCGGGTGGTGCACGCGGCGGCGATGGCTGCCGTGTCCCAGTAGAAGGGGCGTACCTCGGCGATCCGGCCGTTCTCGATCGTGATCGTCTGGAGGATCGGGAAGGTCAGCTCCCGCCCGGTGGTACGGGCCCGGACCCGTACCTGCGTGTGCACCACCGACGTCTCACCGGTGGCGAGGAACCGCTGCTCCAGCAGCTCGAACTCCGCCCACGTGTCGGCCATGGCGAGAAAGAACTCCGCCATCCCGTCGTGCCCGCGCCACGTCCCCCCGTACGGCAACGCCTCGGCCTGGTGCAGGACGACGTCCGGCGCGAAGTACGGCGCGAGCGTGTCGAAGGAGGCCACGCCGGGGCCGCCGGCTGCCAGGTACACGGCTTCGGCTTCATACATGCCGCGGAGCACCGCCGCCGCGTCTGTGGTCTGTGCGCTCGTCATGCGCCCCAGGCTGCCGCCCGCCCCCGGTGCTGTCTGGCAGGAATCCGACGGCAGGTTGGCAATCCCCCGGGAGTGTTACGTCCTGTAACCGTGCTGCGACTTTCCGTCGCCAGGCTCTGGGCACGTTGATGTCCCCGACCAGACAGAGGACATGGAGGTTTGCGCATGGCCGCCAAGCCGCGTGAGTTGCACCCGGACCGCTCCGCCCGCGACCTGTACGGATCGGAGGTCCGCCGGTACCGGAACAACGCCGGGATGTCGCTGGAGGCGCTGTCCGGCGTCGTGATGTACAGCAGGAGCCACTTGGCCCGGATCGAGACGGCGGAGGCGATCCCGCCGCCGGACCTGAGCGAGAAACTGGACGCCTGCTTCGGCACGGACGGCCACTTCGGACGCCTGTACGGCGTCGCTCGGCACGAGGTGCACCCCGACAAGTACAAGCGCCGGATGGAACTGGAAGCGCGGGCGCGGTGCATCGAGGAGTACTCGGGCCACATCGTTCCCGGCCTGGTCCAGACGGAGGAGTACGCACGCGCGGTGTTCCGCGCGGCCAACCCGGAGATGGGCGCCGACGAAGTCGAGGACAAGATCCTGGCGCGCCTGGGCCGCCAGCAGCTCCTCCAGTCGGCGGCGCCGCCCTATCTCTCGGTGATCCTTGACGAAGCGGTGATCCGGCGCCCGATCGGAGGCCCGGACGTCATGCGCGCCCAGCTGGCGAAGTTGCTCCCGCTCGCGGACACTCTGAACACCGTCGTACAGGTTCTCCCCTTCGCACACGGAGAACATGGCTTGATGGGCGGGTCATTGACCCTGCTCACCCTCGACGACATGCCGGTGGCCTACGAAGAGGGCATGACGACCGGCCACTTGATCGAGACAGCCGAGGGCGCTCGCAAGCGACGCCGGGCCTACGATCTGCTCAGGGCCTATGCCCTGTCGCCGCGAGATACGGCGGCAGTGATCCGATCCGCGATGGAGGCGCTTTCCCATGAGCACCACCCCTCACCCGCCCCGCACCCGCTGGGTCAAGTCCAGCCACAGCAACGGTGACGGCGGCAACTGCGTCGAGTGGGCACCCGACCTCGCCGTGAGCGGCGTCGTGCCCGTCCGGGACTCCAAGGACCCGGACGGGCCCGCCCTCACCTTCTCCGCCGACGCCTGGGCGGCGTTCATCGCCGACGTGAAGACCGGCGAGTTGCGTGCACTTGGCTGACTACCGCTTGAGCACCTCCGTGAGACTGGTCAGGCTGTCGCGTTCCCGGCCCGCGGCGACTCCGCGGCGGAACAGGTCGAGGACCGCGGCCGGGACGGAGGCGTCGACGCCTGAGTCCTCGGCCGTGTGCACGACATGCGTCAGGCTGGCCACGGCCATGCCCACGTTGTCGACGTCGCCCTCGTGGTTCCCGGCGTCGATGCGTGGTGCGTAGAACTCCAGGAAGTACCTGAAGTCCATGGTCTTCACCGCGTGTTCGAGGAACTGCTCGGCAGAGATGCCGTTGGCCACGGCCACCGCCTGGCCGTGCAGGTAGCCGACCAGACCGGTCCAGAACATGTCGATCCCGATCTGGTAGTACAGC
The DNA here is from genome assembly GCF_013870535.1 of Streptomyces phytophilus. GTDB lineage: Bacteria > Actinomycetota > Actinomycetes > Streptomycetales > Streptomycetaceae > Streptomyces > Streptomyces phytophilus. The sequence goes on from NZ_JACBXC010000110.1 coordinate 6,817, forward strand.
GCCGCGAGACCGGGGTCCTCGCCGAGGTACTCGATGCCGGTCAGCGCCTCAAGGGCGGCCCGGTGCCTGGCGATCGCGTCGGCCGGGCCGCTGTAGTACGTTGCCGCATCCGCGCTGCCGATTCCCGACGGCGGGGTCTGGACGCCTCCGGTGATCTGCACGGCACCGCGGTCGGCGAGCCATGCGGCGGTTTCGCGCGCCCTTGCCGGGGTGTCCGAGGTGAGGTTGGCGACGGTGCGTCCGCTCAGCGCCTGCGGCGCCTGTTCGAGGATCGCGTACACGGCGTCGTAGTCGGTGAGGCTGAGCACCACCAGTTCGCTGGCGCGCAAAGCCTCCTCGACGCTGCCGGCCAGCCGGGCGCCGCGCGCGACCAGGCCGTCCGCGCGAGCAGCCGTGCGGTTCCACAGGGTCACCCCGTACCCGCGGTCGAGGTAGGCGGAGGCCATCGCACGGCCCATGGGGCCCAGGCCGATGACGGTGACGGAGTTTTCAGGCATGACGGCTCCCCGGAACTAAAATGAGCGTTCTATCCAGACGGCGTCGACCCTAGCAGACCACTAGAACGAACGCTCTATCCAGTACTCTGTGCCGTATGCGAACCAAGCACGAGGTCGGCACCAGGGACCGCATCGTCCGCGCCACGTCGAGGCTGATGCAGCGGCAGGGCTACGAGGGGACGGGTCTCAAGGACATCTCGCGGGAGGCCGAGGCCACGCTGGGCTCGGTGTACCACTTCTTCCCGGGTGGCAAGGTCGCGCTGGCCGTCGAGGCGATAGGCCACGGCGACCGCGAGTTCGCGGACCTGCTGCGTACCGCCATGGGACGCGAGGACGACCCGGCGGAGGCGATGGTCACCTGCGCCCGCGAACTCGCCACCGGCATGCGCGATTCCGAGTGGATGGACGGATGCCCCGTCACCACCACCGCACTGGCGAGCGCGCGCCGCCTTCCGCAGGTCCGCGACGCCGCCGAGCGCGCCTTCGCGAACTGGCACGGCATCGTCCGCGACAAGCTCACGGCCGCCGGCATGGACGAGGACACCGCGAGCGACCTCGCCCACACCGTGGTCAGCACCTTCGAAGGTGCCGAGATGACCGCCCAGATCACCCGGAGCACGACCCCTCTGGACCTCGCCGGAACGCATCTGGCCCGCCTGGTCCGCTCCTACCGCCCGTAACCGCGGCCGTACGAGACCCGGAACGGCACTGCCTCCGCGAAACCCGCTTGGCGCCACCGGGCCGCCGCTGCTACCTTCCGGGAGGCCGTGCGAGAGAGCGAGGAGGTGGTACCCGTGAACGTATCGACATGGGTGCTCTCCTCCGGGGTCACGGTCGGGCGATAGGTCGTCGCCCGGGAGCGCCGTCTCAAGCGCCCTCCCGAAAGGCACGACCATGCGGTTCACTTCTGAACGGCGTCTCGACGACGCTGTCGTCGAGCGCGAGTTCACCCTCGGCGAGATCCCCGGCATCCTGTGGACGCCCCCGTCCGTACCGGCGCCGCTGATCCTGCTCAGCCCTCCTCCTCTCGGGCTGCGCAAGACCTACTCCCGGTTGGCGGACCGGGCCCGGCACGCCGCGGCGGACGGCTTCGCCACGGCCGCCATCGAACTCCCGGGAAGCGGTGAGCGGCCCCGTTGGCCCGCCGCCGAGCGGGCCCTCGCCGATCTGCGCGGGGCACTGGAGGCCGGCGGGCCGGTCGGCGAGGAGATCGTCGACAACCTCATCCTTCCCCTGGTCGACCGGGCGGTCCCGGAATGGCAGGCCGCCCTGGACGCCCTCCTCGGGCTGCCCGGGATCGGCGGCCCGGTCGGGTACTCGGGGGGAGTGATCTCCATCGGGACCCGGCTGGCGGTGGTCGAGCCGCGGATCTCGGCCGCCGTTCTGTTCGCCGGGAGTTTCGTCCCTCGCGCCATACTCGCGGAGGCCCGCCGGGTCACCATTCCGCTGCACGTCCTGCTCCAGTGGGACGACGAGGGCAATGACCGGCAGGCGGCCCTGGACCTGTTCGACGCCTTCGGCTCCGAGGAGAAGACCCTGCACGCCAACATGGGCGGGCACACCGGCGTCCCGCAGTTCGCAGGGGACGCCGCGGCCCAGTTCTTCGCCCGGCACCTGAAGTGACGCCGGGCCGTCGGGCCGCCCGCGGACGGTAGCCGTGTCGGCCAGGATGCCGCTCCTCCGGGGGCGGGTCCCGGCCTTGCCCGGCTCTCTGCGCACCACGGGCACCTGCCGGGCTCTCGGCGGGTGCCCGTGGGCCGGGGCCGGCCCCCACGGCCCCGGAGTTCCAGGGGCGGGAAGGGCCGGCGGTCACGGCGTCGAGGACGCGTTCGAGGGGGTCCGGCCCCGGTCGCCTCCCCCCTCGCCCGGCGTCCGGTACCTCCGGTCCAGGTAGAGCAGCGGCTCCCCCGGTCCCCCCGCGCGGACCGCCGTCACCTCCGCGATGATCAGCGTGTGGTCGGCGACCTCCACCTGCCGCGTCGTACGGCACGACAGGACCGCCGCGCTCCCCGCCAGTTCCGGGCCGCCGCCGCACGGCGACGGGCGATGGTCGACGCCGGCGAACTCGTCGGTGCCGAAGGTGTCGCGGCGGGTGAAGCGGTCGGCCAGGGCGTGCTGGCCGGCGGCCAGGATGTTCACGGTGAAGGCGCCCGTCTCCTGGATGAGTGCCTGCGTGCGGCTGCCCCGCTGGAGGGAGATCAGCAGGGTCGGCGGGTGCAGGGAGACCGACAGCAGCGAGTTGGCGGTCATGCCGTGCGGGCCGCACGCCCCGTCCGAGCCGCACGCACCCTGCGCGCCGCGCAGCCCGCACGTCGTG
>NZ_JACBXC010001100.1 GCF_013870535.1 Streptomyces phytophilus
TTCGACCGGCGCAGCCGCGCCGCCGAGGGGCCGGTGCCCGCGGGCGCCCGCCGCTTCGTCTTCCTCTTCGACCGCTCCGTCGGCTTCCGGCCGGAGTCCTTCCCGACCTGCGACCGCGCCGTGGTCGAGGCGGACGGCGTGGCCGCCTGCCCGCCCGGCTCCCTGGTCGGCGAGGGCCTCGGCACCTGGCCGGACGGCTCGGAGCACGACGTGGCCGTGGTCAACACGCGCGTCGGCGGCACGCCCGGGGTGCTGGTGGTCATCCCCGGCATCGACTCGATCCTGGAGCAGACCTTCGAGCGGGTACGGGACCCGTACCGCGGCGACTACCGGTGGGCGGCCGACGAGATCGTGCCGCCCAGTGCGGTGCCGCCCGGGGAGCGGGCGGGCACCACGCGCTTCCAGCTGTCGTTCGGCGCGACCCGCGAACACCGCGGCCATACGGTCGGCTTCGTCGAGACCACCGCGCGGCCCGGCGACCGGCTGCGGTTCGGGCTGTGGAGCGAGTTCGTCACCGGTCAGGTCGTGCTGCCCACCGCGAGCGTGCGCCTGCGGTCCTGACCGCGGCGCGTGTCCGCGACAGCGGTGTCCCCGGCGGGAGTTGACCGCCGGGGACACCGTGCGTTTTGCGCAAGAAGTAGGCCAGAAATGTAAGTTGCTTGCGTGCGTCGAGGTGGGGCCGTCGCGTGCGGTCGCGGGGGTGCAGGTGCGCCGCGGGTCCGTAAGCTGCCAAGTTGCGTAAGTCCAGGGCCGGTTACCTGTCTGTCATGGGCACGCAAGTCGGGTCGACCTCCGGAAACACCGGAGAAGCGCGGGTGTCGCGGCCGTGGACTTACCATGATCGTTCTGCAATTCTTCGATATCTCAGCGCAATTAGCTAACTCACAGAGGTTGGACGACCCATGAGAAAGCACCGTTCGAGACATCGGCCCACTGTCGCCGCCGTCGCCACCGGACTGCTGCTCTTCGGCCTGCCCGCACTCCCCGCCGTCGCGGCGGCCGGCTCCGACGCCGCCGCCGGCCGGCCCGCCGCCGCCAGCAGCGCCGCGCCGCGGCACGCGGCGGGGGAGGTCACGGACGGCGACCAGGCCACGTACTGGCAGAGCCGGGGCACCGGTCCGCAATGGGTGCAGACCGACCTCGGCCGCGAGGCGCGGGTCGACGAGGTCGTGCTCAAGCTGCCCGCGGACGCCGCCGGGCGCAAGCAGACCCTCGCCGTGCAGGGCAGCGCCGACGGCACCACGTTCCACACGCTGTCCGCCGAGGACACCCGCGCGTTCCGCCCCGCCGCGGACAACACCGTCACCGTCGGCTTCCCCGCCTCCCTGACCCGGTACGTGCGCGTGCAGTTCGCCGGCGCCACCGCCGACCGCCCCGCCCGGCTCGCCGAACTCGTCGTGCACACCGCCGCCGAGGCCGACCGCAACCTCGCCGCCGGCCGCCCCCTCAAGGCCAGCAGCCACACCGGCGGGCAGACCGCCACCCGGGCAGGCGACGGGGACCGCGACAGCTTCTGGCAGAGCCGCAAGAGCGAGCGCGACCAGTGGCTGCGGACCGACCTCGGCGCCTCCGTCGGCATCGACCGCGCCGTGCTCAGGCTGCCCGCGGGCGGCGCCGCGCGCGTGCAGAACCTCAAGCTCCAGGGCAGCACGGACGGCCGGGAGTTCACCGACCTGACCGCCGCCCGCGACCTCGCCTTCGGCGCCGCCGGCGGCCACAGCGCGACCCTGTCCTTCGACACCGCGGTCACCCGCCACGTACGCGTCCTCTTCACCGCCGGCACCGGCAGCGCCCGGCTGGCCGAGTTGGAGGTCTACGGCCCGGCCGAGGGCGACACCCGGCCGCCCGGCACCCCCGGCGACCTGACCCGCACCGCCCTGCCAGACGGCCGCGTCCAACTCGACTGGCAGCCGCCCGCCGACGGCTCCGACGACGTCGCCGGCTACGACGTCTACGCGGACGGCGTGCTGCGCACCGGCGTCGCCGCCGACACCACCACGTACGTCGACACCCCGGCGCCCGGCGAGTCCGTCACGTACCGCGTCCGTGCCCGCGACGGCGCGG
>NZ_JACBXC010001101.1 GCF_013870535.1 Streptomyces phytophilus
CGGCGAGAAGCTCCGGATACGCCACGGGCTGCGCGACGACCGCGGCCGGCCGGTGGCCACCCCGCCCGGCACGGCCGTCGTCAACGGCGGCCCCGAACTCGTCCGCGACGGCCGCACCCACGTCACGCCCACCGCGGACGGCATGGTCCAGCCCGGCAACCCGAGCTTCTACTACGGCTGGATGCACAAGCGGAATCCGCGCACCCTCGCGGGTGTCGACGCCGCGGGACGCACCGTCCTCGTCACCGCCGACGGCCGCGCCACCGACTCCCTCGGCCTCAGCATCCCCGAGAGCGCCGAGGTCGCCCGCGCCCTGGGCCTGCGCGACGCCGTGAACCTCGACGGCGGCGGCTCGACCACGATGGTCGTCGGCGGCGAGGTGGTCAACGACCCGTCCGACGCGGCGGGGGAGCGCCCCGTCGGCGACGCGCTGCTGATCCTGCCGAAGCGGCGCTGACGCCGCCACACTCCGAGACCCAGCACCGTCCGAACGTTCCACCCTCACCAAGGAGCCGCCGTGGTACCCGTTCTGACCGTGAGAAACCGCTTGCTACTCCTCTTCTCCGCCCTGCTCCTCACCTTCGTCCCCGCCGCCCCCTCGCTCGCCGCAGCGGCCCCGGAGGCGGCGCCGGGAGCCGCCGCGAAGGGCGGCGGCCCCCGGGGTGACGCGGAGGTCGTCGGCGTCACCCGGGTCGGCGAGCGCCTGGTCGACCTGTCGGTACGGTCCCCGGCCCTCGGCGGGCGCACCGTCCCCGTACGCCTGCTGACCCCCGACGGCTGGGACCCGGACGAGCCCGGCCAGAAGTGGCCCACCCTGTGGCTGCTGCACGGCTGCTGCGGCGACTACACCTCGTGGACGTCCGCGACCGACGTCGAGGACACCGACAGCCTGCGCGACGTCCTCGTCGTCATGCCCGAGGCCGGCTGGAACGGCTGGTACAGCAACTGGTGGAACTTCGGCAAGGGCGGCGACCCGGCGTGGGAGACCTTCCACACCGACGAGCTGCGCCGGCTGCTCGAAAGCGACTGGGGAGCAAGCTCCGACAGGGTGGTCGCGGGCCTGTCGATGGGCGGCCAGGGAGCGCTGATGTACGCGGCCAGGCACCGCGGCATGTTCAAGGCCGCCGCCGCCTACTCCGGCGCCGCGCACCCGCTGCTCAACGACGAGTCCGTCAACCGCATCATGGGCTTCTTCGGCGGCCAGGGCGACGACCCGCGCCGCGTCTGGGGCGACCCGGTCGACCAGCGCGCCATCTGGCAGGCCCACGACCCGTACTACCTGGCGAAGAAGCTGAAGTCGACGCCGGTCTACCTCTCCTGCGGCGACGGCACGGCGGGCCCCCTCGACCCGCCCGGCGCCACGGACGCGCTGGAGGCCGACTTCAACAGGCAGAACCAGGCGCTGGCCGCCGAGCTGAAGCGGGTCGGCGCCAAGAAGGTGATCACCAACCTCTACGGTCCGGGCACCCATCGCTGGGCGTACTGGGAGCGGGAGTTGCACGCCTCGCTGCCGATGCTGCTGGGCGCGCTGAAGGTGCGCTGACGGCAGGCCGCCTGGGCAACGGGCCGCTCACGGCGGCCCGTTGCCCAGCAGCACCACCGCGCCGTACGTGCCCGAGACCAGCGCCACCGAGCCGACCACCACCGCCGCCCGCCGCACGGGCCAGTGCGCCATGGGCGCCGCCAGGGGGAGCAGCAGCGGGAAGGCCGGGGTCATGAGGCGGGGGCGGGACCCGAAGTAGGCGGAGCCGACGAGGGAGAGGGCGACGACGGCACAGGCGTACGTGACCAGGGCGGGCGGCAGCCGCCGGCGGACACAGAGCCACAGGAGCAGGCCGACCAGCCCCAGCGCCGCGCACAGGGCGGCGCCGCCGAGAGGGGAGGGCCAGGGGCCGGTGAGGAGGCCCCCGATGAAGGCCGCGAGGGCGGCGCCGCCGTCGATGTGGTTGCCCCAGGCGGCCTGGACGCGGAAGTAGCCGAAGGGGCTGCGCTCGTGCACCCCGACCCAGGCCAGGTACGCGCACCAGCCCAGCGGGGCGAGGAGCAGCCCGGTGAGCAGGCGC
>NZ_JACBXC010001102.1 GCF_013870535.1 Streptomyces phytophilus
CACCAGCGTCGTCAGCTCCTCCGCCAGCGCCCGCTGCGCGGCCCGCGCCTGCGGCCGCTCCTCGGTCTGCCGCTCCAGCTCCGCCAGCTCCGCACGGCTGCGGAAGCTGAGGATCCGCAGGTAGCGGGTGACATCGCGGTCATCGACATTCAGCCAGAACTGGTAGAAGGCGTACGGCGTCGTCAGCTCCGCGTCGAGCCAGACCGCACCGCCCTCCGTCTTGCCGAACTTCGTGCCGTCGGCCTTGGTCATCAGCGGCGTCGCCAGCGCGTGCACCACGGCCTCCGGCTCGACCCGGTGGATCAGGTCGGTGCCCGCCGTCAGGTTGCCCCACTGGTCGCTGCCGCCCGTCTGCAGCGTGCAGCCGTGCCGCCGGTACAGCTCCAGGAAGTCCAGCCCCTGGAGGATCTGGTAGCTGAACTCGGTGTAGCCGATGCCGTGCTCGGACTCCAGCCGGCGGGCCACGGCCTCCTTGGCGATCATCTTGTTCACCCGGAAGTGCCGCCCGATGTCGCGCAGGAACTCGATCGCGGACATGCCCGCGGTCCAGTCCAGGTTGTTGACCATCCGGGCGGCGTTCGGGCCCTCGAAGTCGAGCAGCGGCTCGATCTGCGCGCGGACCCGCTCGACCCAGCCGGCGACGACCTCCGGGTCGTTGAGCGTGCGCTCCGCGTCCGGCTTGGGGTCGCCGATCTGGCCCGTCGCGCCGCCGACCAGCGCCAGCGGCCGGTGCCCGGCCGCCTGCAGCCGGCGCATGGTCAGCACCTGCACCAGGTGGCCGACGTGCAGGCTGGGCGCCGTCGGGTCGAAGCCGCAATAGAACGTGACGGGACCGTCCGCGAGCGCCTTGCGCAGTGCGTCCTCGTCGGTGGACAGGGCCAGCAGCCCGCGCCACCGCAGCTCGTCGACGATGTCCGTCACGTCTCTCGCATCTCCTCGGTCTCGGTCCGGGTCTCGTACGCAGCCGCGGATACGGCTGCGTACGAGGGTAATGGCGCCTAGACGCCCTGGCTGACCGAGCTCATGTTGAAGTCGGGGATCCGCACCGGCGGCATCGCCGCCCGCGTGAACCAGTCGCCCCACTCGCGCGGCAGCGTCCGCTCCGTGGCCCCGGCCTCGGCCGCGCGCCCCAGCAGGTCGACCGGCGACTCGTTGAAGCGGAAGTTGTTCACCGCCCCGGTCACCTCGCCGTTCTCCACCAGGTACACGCCGTCCCGGGTCAGCCCGGTCAGCAGCAGCGTCGCCGGGTCGACCTCGCGGATGTACCACAGGCAGGTCAGCAGCAGCCCCGGCCCGTCGTGCCCCAGGTCCGCGACCATCTCGTCCAGCGACTTCGTGCCGCCCCCGTCGAGCACCAGGTTGTCCGCCTCGGGCGTGACGGGCAGGCCCGTGAGGTCCCCGGTGAAGCGGCCGGTCAGCAGGTGCTGCAACGTGCCCTCGCGCACCCAGTCCGTGGGCCCGACCGGCAGCCCGTTGTCGAACACCGACCAGTCGTTGCCCGAGGCGTGCGCGACGACGAACGGTGCCGACTCCAGGCCCGGTTCCGCCGGGTCGCTGCGCAGCGTCAGCGGCAGCCCGGCCAGCTTCTCGCCGACGCGGGTGCCGCCGCCGGGCTTGCTGAAGACCGTGCGGCCGTCGTGCGCGTCGCGGCCGGAGGCGGACCACAGCATGTACACCAGCAGGTCCGCCACCGCGCTCGGCGGCAGCAGCGTGTCGTACCGCCCGGCGGGCAGCTCCACCGCGCGCTCCGCCCACGCCAGCCGCTGTGCCAGCTCGGCGTCCAGCTCGGCCGGGTCGACGTCGGTGAAGTCCCGGGTCGAGCGGCCCGCCCAGGCGGACTTCGTCCGGTCCGGGGACTTGGCGTTCAGCTCCAGCGTGCCGGTCGGCTGGTCGTGGCGCAGCCGCAGCCCGGTGGAGGTGCCCAGGTAGGTGGAGGTCACCATGTGGTTCGCGAAGCCGTAGAGCTGCCGGCCGCCGGCCCGGGCGCGGGCGAAGGACTCGCCGAGCGCCGGCGCGAAGGCGGCGAACACCTCCGAGGAGGTCTCGGCGGGCGGCCCGGTG
>NZ_JACBXC010001103.1 GCF_013870535.1 Streptomyces phytophilus
AGCCAGCAGCTCGGTGGTGCGGCGGAGCATGACGGGGACGTGGACAGCGGCGCGTGCGTCGTTCACGGTGCCGCCTCCTGTCCCGCCCGTTCGCCGAAGGGGAGCGGCCGCTGCCGCCCTGCGCGGCGGCGCCGGCCGGGCCCGGAGCGGGCCGCCGGCCGCGCGTGCGACGGGCGAACCGCATGAAAGGGGGCGCCACGGCTCCCACTTCGCGTCACTTTAGCCCACTGCACCCCCCGGTCGGTCAAGGACCGAAGGCGCGCCCCGTCCCGCCGGCGGGCCCGTGCCGCGCGTATTGCTCCCTGTGGGGTACCTCACCCGGACCGGGCAGCGGGGCCCCGGCCCGGATACCGTCGTAGGCATGACGCCCGCTGAGAGCACGTCGTCCGGCGAGAACACCCTCGCCCCCACCGTCACCGACCGGCTCGTGGCCGCCAACCTCGGATACGCGGGCGGCTTCGCCGACCCCGGCATGGACGCCAAGCCCGTGCTGCGGGTGGCGGTGGTGGCCTGCATGGACGCGCGCCTGGACCTGCACGCCGCGCTCGGCCTGGAGCTGGGCGACTGCCACACGATCCGCAACGCCGGCGGCGTGGTCACCGACGACACCATCCGCTCCCTGACCATCAGCCAGCGGGCTCTGGGCACCCGCAGCGTGGTGCTGATCCACCACACGGACTGCGGCCTGCTGCGCATCACCGAGGAGTTCCGCTTCGAGCTGGAGGCCGAGGTCGGGCAGCGGCCGGCCTGGTCGGTCGAGTCGTTCCGCGACCTGGACCAGGACGTGCGCCAGTCCATCCGCCGGGTGGAGACCTCCCCGTTCCTCCTCCACACCGACGACGTGCGAGGCTTCGTGTTCGACGTCCGCACGGGACTGCTCCGCGAGGTGTCCGCGGAGCAAATCACGGCGGGCGACTGACGAAACCGGCATTCGGCAGCAAGAATGCGGGTGTGGTGGCTCCGTTCCGCGACGGCCGCGCCGGCGCGCGCGGGGCACCACGGTATCGGGGAGGGCCGGACCGCGACCGCGGGCGCACGGCCCGTGCGACGGGCCGAGGAGGGCCGGTGACGACGTATGACGAGCGAGCGAGCCTCAGCGATCTGACACGAACCGCGGACGATGTCCGGCGGTCGGTGGAGAGCGTGATCGAGGGCAAGCCCGAGGCGGTCAGGCTGTCGCTGACCGTCCTGCTCGCCGAGGGCCACCTCTTGATCGAGGACGTGCCGGGCGTCGGGAAGACCATGCTCGCCAAGGCGCTGGCGAAGTCGATCGACTGCTCCGTGCGCCGCATCCAGTTCACCCCTGACCTGCTGCCCTCCGACATCACCGGCGTGAGCGTCTACGACCAGCAGAGCCGGGACTTCGAGTTCAAGCCCGGCGCGATCTTCGCCCAGATCGTCATCGGCGACGAGATCAACCGGGCCTCCCCCAAGACCCAGTCGGCGCTGCTGGAGTCGATGGAGGAGCGGCAGGTCACCATCGACACGCAGACGTACGAGCTGCCCGCCCCGTTCATGGTGGTCGCCACCCAGAACCCCATCGAGATGGAGGGCACGTACCCGCTGCCCGAGGCCCAGCGCGACCGCTTCATGGCCCGGCTGTCCATCGGCTACCCCAGCCCCGAGGCGGAGCTGGAGATGCTGGACGTGCACGGCGGGGTCTCCCCGCTGGGCGACCTGCAGCCGGTCGCGCACGCCCACGACATCGTCAAGCTGATCGACGCGGTGCGCACGGTGCACGTCGCGGACTCCGTCCGGCGCTACGCGGTCGACCTGGTGACCTCCACCCGGCAGCACCAGGAGCTGCGGCTCGGCGCCTCGCCGCGGGCCACGCTGCACCTGCTGCGGGCGGCGAAGGCCGCCGCGGCGCTGGCCGGGCGGGAGTTCACGCTGCCCGACGACGTGCAGGCGCTGGCCGTGCACGTGCTCGCGCACCGGCTGCTGCCCACGGCCCAGGCCCAGCTCAACCGGCGGACGGCCGAGCAGATCGTCGCCGAGATCCTCCAGCAGGTGCCGGTGCCCGCCGCCGACATGCAGCGGCCGCCGCAGA
>NZ_JACBXC010001104.1 GCF_013870535.1 Streptomyces phytophilus
GCCGGGGGACGCCGGCACCGGCGCGGCGCCCGCCGCGCCCTCGCCCGGCCGCGCCACCGCCGCCGTACGCAGCTCCAGCGGCCGCCGTACGCCCTGCGCCCCGTGGATGAGATCCGGCCGGACCGCCGCCACCGAGGCGACCGTCGCCGTCGTGATGGCCGCCTCGCCGAGGCCGATGAGGAGGTGGACACCGACCATCGCCGTGGCCACCTTCGCCAGCGACACGTCCGCCGTGCCGCCCAGCGCGTACAGCCCCGTGAACGCCAGCGCGGAGGCCGGCACCGACAGCGCCGCCGCGACGAACGTCGCCGCCCCCAGCCCGCCCAGCCCGCCCCGCCCCCGCGGCAGCACCCCGAAAAGCGCGCGGAAGACGGCGTACGACACGGCCACGGTGACCACGCCCATCAGCGTGATGTTCACCCCCAGGGCCGTCAGGCCGCCGTCCGCGAACAACAGCCCCTGCATCAGCAGGACCACCGAGATGCACAGCACCGCCGTCCACGGCCCCACGAGTATCGCCGCCAGCGCGCCTCCCAGCAGATGTCCGCTCGTGCCCGCCGCGACCGGGAAGTTCAGCATCTGCACGGCGAAGACGAACGCCGCGACGAGCCCCGCCAGCGGTGCGGTCCGCTCGGCCAGTTCGTGCCGGGCACCGCGCAGGCTGACGGCCACGGCGCCCGCGGCGACCGCGCCGGCGGCGAGCGAGACGGGCGCGTCGATGAATCCGTCGGGCACGTGCATGGCGGTGTCCCTCCGTCGACCGGTACGCGGCTCGCCCATATCTATCGGCACGACGACACCCGGTCATACAAATCAATTGCAAAGAAGTTGCAACAGCGCCCGGACCGCGAAAGCCCTCACCGACTTGCCGTGTCCCCCTATGCCCCGAAACATGGAGGTGTGACAGCCGGTTCCGAGAGCACCGCCGCGCCCGGCCCCGCCCTGCCCTACCTCCGCTTTCCCCACCTGCACGGCGACCTCCTCTGCTTCGCCGCCGAGGACGACCTGTGGCTCGCCCCGCTGCCCGCCCCCGGCGCCAAGCCCGAGCGGGGCTGGCGGCTGACCGTCGACCGCACCCGCGTGGGGCATCCGCGGTTCTCGCCGGACGGGCGGTCCATCGCGTTCACCAGTTGGCACAGCCTGGACGCCGAGATCCACGTCGTGTCCGCGGAGGGCGGCGGGGCGCGGCGGCTGACGTACTGGGGCAGTCCGGACACCCGGGTGTGCGGCTGGACCCCGCCGGCCGCCGGCGAGGGCGGTGCGGCGCAGATCCTCGCCCTGTCCTCGCAGGGCCAGCCGCTGTCGTACCAGACCTGGTCCTACCTGGTGGCGACCGACGGCTCCCCCGGGCGACGGCTGCCCTGGGGCCCCGTCGACGACATCGCCGTCGCCGAGCTGTCCGGCTGCCGCAGGACGCTGCTGCTCACCGGCCGCCCGCCGCACGAGCCCGCCGCCTGGAAGCGCTACCGCGGCGGTGCCACCGGCCGCATCTACCTGCACGGCGAGCGGCTCTGCGCGGACCTCGGCGGGCACGTGGAGTGCGTGATGTTCGTCGGTCCGCCGCACGCCACGCGGATCGCCTTCCTCTCCGACCACGAGGGCACCGGCAACCTCTACTCCTGCCTCCCCGACGGCACGGACCTGCGCCGGCACAGCGACCACGCCGAGTTCTACGCCAGGAACGCCGCCACGGACGGCCAGCGGGTGGTCTACCAGTGCGCGGGCGAGCTGTGGCTCGCCGAGGACTTCGGCCCCGAGGGCCGGCCGCGCCGCCTCGACGTCCGGCTCGGCAGCCCGCGGGTCGGCCGGCGGCCGTACCAGGTGGCCGCGCAGAACAACGTCCAGGGGCTGACCGTCGACACCACCGGGCGCGCCAGCGCCGTCGCGGTGCGCGGCGCGCTGTACTGGCTGACCCACCGCGACGGCCCGGCCCGCACGATCACCGAGACGGCGGGAGCGCGGATCAGGCTGCCGGAGATGCTGGGCGACACCAACCGCGTCGCGTACGTCACGGACGCCGCCGGGGACGACGCCATCGAGATCGCCGA
>NZ_JACBXC010001105.1 GCF_013870535.1 Streptomyces phytophilus
TCACCGTCGACACCACCCGCCCCACCGGCCCGGCCGGCCGGATCAGCCGCGTCGAGACCCTGATGCTCGGCACCGCCTGGCGCGACTTCGGCTACGTCCGCGTGCACACCGACGAGGGCCTCTCCGGCGTCGGCGAGATCACCCACCCGTACCGCGGCCGCGAGGTCTGCGCGCTCGCCGAGGCGATGTCCCGCCGCCACCTGCTGGGCGCCGACCCCTTCGACGTCGAGGAGATCTGGCTCCGGCTGCACCAGGGCGACTTCCTGCGCGGCGGCGACGTCGGCGGCATCGTCCTGTCCGGCCTGGACCAGGCGCTCTACGACCTCATGGGCAAGGCCCTCGGCATACCCGCCTACCGCCTGACCGGCGGCGCCTGCCGGGAGAGCGTCCCCGTCTACGCCAACGGCTGGTACGACGGCGAGCGCGACCCCGAGGTGTTCGCCGCCAAGGCCCGCGCGACCGTCGCCAAGGGCTACGGCGCCCTGAAGCTCGACCCCTTCGGCTCCGGGCTGCACGAGCTGAGCCCCGCGGAGCTGCGCCGCTCCGCCGGCCTCGTCGCCGCCGTGCGCGAGGCGATAGGACCGGACGTCGAGCTGTTCGTCGAGGGCCACGCCCGCTTCGCCATGCCCACCGCGGTGCGGCTGCTGCACGAACTGGAGCCGTACGGCATCGGCTGGCTGGAGGAGCCGCTGCCCTGGACGCACATCGAGCGCTACGCCGAGCTGCGGCAGCGGGCGCCGTTCCCCCTCGCGGGCGGCGAGCACTTCCACGACCGCTACGAGTACAAGCAGCTGTTCGCCACCCACGCGGTGGACATCGTCCAGCCCGACCTGTCGATGGCCGGCGGCCTCACCGAGGTACGCAAGATCGCCGCCATCGCCGACGCCCACGGCATGCTCGTCGCCCCGCACAACTCCAACTCGCCGCTGTGCACCACCGTCTCCGTACACGCGGCGCTCGGCATCCCCAACCTCAAGGTGCTGGAGACCTTCGACGGGCTGCTGGAGCCCTACGTCTTCGAGGCCCTGCGCGGCACGCTGCCCATCGCCGACGGCCGCATCGGCCTGCCCACGGCGCCGGGCCTCGGCGTCGAGCTGGCCGACGAGGTCTTCGCCGAGCACCCGCCCACCCACCGCTTCTGGAACATGTTCGAGGACGGCTGGGAGAAGCGGGACAGGAGCGCACCCGCATGATCACCGACGTCCACTCCCATCTCTTCCGGCCCGGTGCGGACTTCGACGACGCCTTCCGTACCGAGGCCGCCCGCGCCCACGCGGGCGAGGTGGACCTCACCGTCCGCTTCGAGGAGTACGCGGCCGCGGCCCCCGCCGGCACCCGCACCATCGTCGTCGGGGGCAAGGCCCGGCGCAGCGGGCTGTGGGTCGACGACGCCGCGGTGGCCGCGTACACCGCGGCCCGCCCCGACCGGCTGATCGGCTACCTCTCGCTCGACCCCACCCAGCCCGGCTGGCGGGACGAACTGCGCCACGGCCACCAGGAGCTGGGGCTGCGGGGCATCAAGCTGATGCCGATGTACGCGGGCTTCGACCCGGCCGACGAGGCGTACGACGACCTCTTCGGCTACGCAGAACGCCACGGCCTGCCGCTGCTGGTGCACACCGGCACGACGTTCGTCTCGGCCGCCCCGCTGGAGTACGCGATGCCCCGGCACCTGGACGCCGTCGCCATCCGCCACCCCGGGCTGCGCATGGTCCTCGCCCACCTCGGCCACCCCTTCGAGGGCGAGTGCCTGGCCGTCATCCGCAAGCACCCGCACGTCTACGCGGACGTCAGCGCCCTGCACTACCGGCCGTTCCAGCTCTGGCACAGCCTGCGCCTGGCGCAGGACTACGGCGTCTGGCACAAGCTGCTGTTCGGCAGCGACTACCCCTTCACCACGGTCGACGCCTCGGTCGCCGGGCTGCGCGAGATCGCCCGGATCCCGGGGATCCCCGGGCTGGCACCGCTGGACCGGGACGAGGTGGAGAAGCTGATCCACCGGCCGGCCCTCGACCTGCTGGGGCTGTCGTGACCGGCCGCTGGACCG
>NZ_JACBXC010001106.1 GCF_013870535.1 Streptomyces phytophilus
CGCGCCGCGATGTCGCGCAGCGCCGCGCCCGCCGGGGAGTCCGGGTCGGTGAGGACGACCGGCTTGCCCTCGTCGCCGCCGGCCCGCAGCGTCACGTCGATCGGGATGGCGCCGAGCACCGGCACCTCCGCGCCCGTCGTACGCGTCAGCCCCTCGGCGACCTGCTTGCCGCCGCCGGTGCCGAAGACGTCGACCATCTCGCCGCAGTGCGGGCACGGCAGGCCCGACATGTTCTCCACCACGCCGACGATCTTCTGGTGCGTCTGCACGGCGATCGCCCCGGCCCGCTCGGCGACCTCGGCCGCGGCCTGCTGCGGCGTGGTGACGACGAGGATCTCGGCGTTCGGCACCAACTGCGCGACGGAGATCGCGATGTCGCCGGTGCCCGGGGGCAGGTCGAGGAGCAGCACGTCGAGGTCGCCCCAGAAGACGTCCGCGAGGAACTGCTGGAGCGCGCGGTGGAGCATCGGGCCGCGCCAGACGACCGGCGCGTTGCCCGGGGTGAACATCCCGATGGAGATGACCTTCACGTCGTGCGCCGTCGGGGGCATGATCATGTCCTCGACCTGCGTGGGCACGTCGTCCGTGCCGAGCATCCGGGGTACGGAGTGGCCGTAGATGTCGGCGTCGACGACCCCGACCTTGAGCCCGTCCGCCGCCATCGCCGCCGCCAGGTTGACCGTCACGGACGACTTGCCGACGCCGCCCTTGCCGGACGCGACCGCGTACACCCGGGTCAGCGAGCCGGGCTGGGCGAAGGGGATCTCCCGCTCCGCCTTGCCGTTGCGCAGGGACGCGGCGAGCGCCTTGCGCTGCTCGTCGCTCATCACGTCCAACTCCACGGTGACGGACGTCACACCCGCGACCTTCTCGACCGCGTCGGTGACCCGTGAGGTGATCGTGTCCCGCATCGGACAGCCGGCGATGGTCAGGAAGACGCCGACGGCAACCGAGCCGTCTGTCCCGATGTCGACCGACTTGACCATGCCGAGATCGGTGATCGGCCGGTGGATCTCCGGGTCGTTCACCGTAGCGAGCGCGGCGCGCACCGCCTCTTCTGTGACAGCCATGGCACCAGCGTACGGCCGAGTGCCGCGGGCGGGGAAAGCCAGGTGCCCGGTCGCCCGGTACGCTGCCGCACGTGATGAGGAGATCGGCCTTCCGGATCGTGCTGTTCGCTGTCTCCGCCACCGTTCTCGCGGGCTGCGGCGAGGACGGTCCGCAGGCGGGCGAGAACGGCGTCGGGAAGCTCTCTCCCGAGAGCATCAGGTCCAAGGCGGAGAAGGCGGCGGCGGGCGCCGGCTCGGTGCGGCTGGCCGGGACGCTGGTGAGCAACGGCCAGCCGGTCAAGCTCGACATGAGGCTCTCGTCCGCCGGCGGGGTCGGCGAAGTGTCCACCGGCGGCATGACGTTCTCGCTGCTGCGCGACGAGGAGGACCTCTTCCTGAAGGCCGGAGACGAGTTCTGGCTGCACCAGGACGAGGGCAAGGACGGCGACGGCAAGCCGTCGGAGTCCGACATGGCCGCGGCGCAGAAGCTCGACGGCAAGTACGTGAAGGTGCCGCCGGAGGACACCGCGTACAAGCAGCTCAGCGGCTTCACCGAGATGAAGCTGCTGCTCGACGGGCTGCTCAAGCTCGACGGCGAGCTGGCCGTGGAGGACAACGGCGAGGTCGACGGCGTCACCACGATCCGGGTCACGGCCGACGACGGCGCGGGCGGGGCGCTGGAGGTGGCCCTGGAGGGGCGGCCGTACCCGCTGCTGCTGGAGCGCGCGGGGGACGCCGGCGAGCTGCGGCTCGTGGACTGGGACGAGGAGTTCGAGGTCAACGCCCCGCGCAAGGAAGAGGTCGTGGACTACGGGAAGCAGATCTCGGCGAGCTGAACCGGCCCTGCTTGCGCACGGCTTGGGGCCGCCGTACGGATCCCGCCGCCTGACGGCCGCTCGCCGCGTACGACGTCTGCGAACCGCTCGCCAGTAACTACTGCCGTACGGCGGCTTCGTACCGTACGCATCGCGGCCCTCTCAGCCGCGCCGCCGCC
>NZ_JACBXC010001107.1 GCF_013870535.1 Streptomyces phytophilus
GACCACGACTCGGTCAGCCCGGCCGCCCGGATCGCGCCGCGCACCTTCGGCCCGCGCGCCAGCAGTTCGACGCCGGCCAGCTTGTCGAGCAGCGCGTCGCCGAGGCCCCAGCCGCCCGCGGCCTCGACCCAGCCGCGAAAGCCGATGGCGGTGGTGGCGACGACGACGTCCGGCGGGTCGCCGATGAGCGCCTTCGTCGTGTTCAGCAACTCGTCGTCGTCGTGCAGGGGCACGATCCGCAGCGCGGGCGCGCGGTACACGATCGCGCCGCGCCGCGACAGCAGGGTGCTCAGCTCGTCCGCGCGGCGCGCGGCCGTGACTCCGACGGAGAAGCCCTCCAGCGGTTTGACCTCGGCGGGTACGGTCA
Source organism: Streptomyces phytophilus (assembly GCF_013870535.1). Taxonomy (GTDB): domain Bacteria; phylum Actinomycetota; class Actinomycetes; order Streptomycetales; family Streptomycetaceae; genus Streptomyces; species Streptomyces phytophilus. The sequence continues at coordinate 368 of NZ_JACBXC010001107.1, forward strand.
TGGTTCGCTGCTCCCCCGGTCGGTGCCGTTCGTGCCGTGCCATGGTGCTGCGCTCACACCCCCGCGTAGGCGGGGGTCCGCGGCGACGGGCCGGCCGCGCCGTCGGCGCGTGCGGCGGGCGTACGCGGCCCGCGCAGGTACACGGCCCACGTCACCACGAAGCACACAGCGTAGAAGACGAGGAAGGCCACGCAGGCGGCCGTGCCGTTGCCGCTGGCGAGGAAGGACTGCCGGAAGGCGAGGTTGATGCCGAGCCCGCCGAGCGCCCCGACCGCGCCGATGAGCCCGATGGCGGCGCCGGACAGCCTCCTCGCGTACGTGTTCGCCTGCTCGCCCCGCAGCCCCATGGCCAGGGCCTTGGCCTGGTAGATGCCGGGGATCATCTTGTACGTGGAGCCGTTGCCGAGCCCGGAGAAGAGGAACAGCGCGACGAAGCCCACGAGGTACACGGGCAGCGACTCCCGTACGGACGCGAAGACGACGACGCCCGTCGCACCGGCCATCGCGGCGAAGTTCCACAGCGTGATCCGCGCCCCGCCGTACCGGTCCGCCAGCCACCCGCCGACCGGCCTGATCACCGAGCCGAGCAGCGGCCCGATGAACGTGACGGCCGCGGCCTGGAGCGGGGTGCGGTCGAACTGGGTCTGGAGCACCAGCCCGAAGGCGAAGCTGTAGCCGATGAACGAGCCGAAGGTGCCGATGTACAGGAAGGACATGATCCACGTGTGCGCGTCGCGGACGGACTCCTTCGCCGCGCCGGTGTCGTTCCGTACCGGCGCGAGGTTGTCCATCCGCAGCCACGCGAGCGCGGCGGCGACGAGGATGAGCGGCATGTAGACGGCGAGCAGCACGCGCGGCCGGCCGTCCCCGGCGACGGCGATGACGAGCAGCGCGGCGAGCTGGATGACGGGCACGCCGATGTTGCCGCCGCCGGCGTTGAGTCCGAGGGCCCAGCCCTTGCGGTGCAGCGGGAAGAAGGCGTTGATGTTCGTCATCGACGAGGCGAAGTTGCCGCCGCCGACCCCGGCGAGCGCGGCGACCAGCAAGAAAGTGCCATACGACGTCCCCGGCTCCATCGCGGCGAACGCGGCGGCCGTCGGCAGCAGGAGCATCAGGGCGCTGAACACCGTCCAGTTGCGCCCGCCGAAGCGGGCGACGGCGAAGGTGTACGGCACGCGCACGCAGGCGCCGACGAGGGTCGCGACGGAGACGAGGAAGAACTTCCCGGCGGCGTCGATGCCGTACTCGTCGCCCATGAAGAGGACGAGCACGGAGAAGAGAGTCCAGATGGAGAAGCCGATGTGCTCGGAGAAGACGGAGTAGAGGAGGTTGCGGTTGGCGGTCTTCTCCCCCTTCTCCGCCCAGAACGCCTCGTCCTCGGGATCCCACTCCTCGATCCAGCGCTTCCCCCTGCGCGCGGTCTGCCCGGAGCCGGTCATCGCAGCCGTCCCTGCCCTTCGTCGGCGGGCCGCCGGCCCGCGGGGGGCGGCGGATCTGATTCAGGGTGACCGTAGGGACGGCGGGTTTCCAGACTGTGTTGACAGGTGACACGGACGCAACCTTGCCCTCACGGGAGGCGGGGTTGACAGGTGAGGATTCGTCGTTCCGGGTGGGCGGAGGGGTCCGGCGCGAGGGCTGGAGCAGGGGTTTTACCGGGGGTCATGCGGATGTAACG